>CAUVJF010000004.1:0-65098 GCA_963552125.1 uncultured Atopobium sp. | reverse complement strand
AGAACGATTTAAGAGCAAACAGCGAGAGGTTCTTTTCGGCTAGGAACTTTTCACGAACACGACGTGCAGAAGAAGATCGCTCCTGGCAGGCAAGATTAAGGCCCTGCTCACTCAAGCGTGGCTCCAACGCTTCATAGAGGCGCTCCATATCGCGTCTGTTGGTAAAGAGCGTCAGCACTGAGCCGCCCATCTGAACATGAACGTCGTATAGCAGCTTTTCCAGAGCGTCTAGGTAACCTGGATCAGTTGGTGCAGGCATGTCTTCGGCCACAAAGACAGCCATATGATTCTCGTAGTCAAAGCTAGAGTCTAAGTGCAGACTCTTGTGTTCAAAGGCGCCTCTATCCAGGCCAACAGCGTGCTCAAAATGCGAAAAATCATCACCAACGGCAATGGTCGCCGAGGTAAACACAACGGAATGCGTCTCAGGAAGCCACTTCTCTGCCAGCTCTGCACCAATATCGAGCTTCTCAGCCACAAGAGCCTCAGAGCCAATATCACGCTTCAGTCGAGTCAACTTTGCTGAATAGACGTAACTCTTGTCTGTTCCCTCGCAGATAAGCTTCAGAGACTCCAGAAGGGTGCTCAAGAACACCCCCGCCTCGCTCAAGTTGCTTGCAAGGTTTGGAGCTGATGCAATGAGCGCCTCGGTGGTTTTTCCTATACGAAGCGCCGCTTCTTCAAGAGCAGAAAGGGCAACGGAAGCGGTCTCCAAGACCTCTTTCCATTCCTCCGTCTCTCTTACCTCATCGTTAATCCAAAGCTGAAGGGAGTTATAGCCGCCGTCGCTTTTGGCCAACGGAGCCAGCTCATGAACGGTAGCCATAAGGTTGCCCATTGCTGCCATGGCTCGCTGAACTGCGGCTGCAGAGCGCGTGAGAAGACCGGTGAGCAGCGTAGAGTCCTCAAGATTAGCGGCGCCTACCATAGCAGCATGAATGGCTCCGGACTTAATTCCGCCAAGCAGCTCAAAGCCGTTTCTCATCTCTTTGGCAGAAATTTCTACTGCCCACTGATGGCGAGCCTCAGCCTCAAAGCCATGAGCCTCATCGATTACCCAATGCCTGATAGGAGGCAGAATTTTACCGTCAGCAGTAACGTTTCTAAGCAACAGAGAGTGATTGGTTACCACAACATCCGAAGATCCCGCACGTTTACGAGCTCCATGAACAAAGCACTCATGAGGGTAATACGGGCACTTGGAGCGCAGGCACTCCGCTGCTTTGATAGTTACCATCTCTCGTGGAACCGAGCGCCAGCGAATCCCCAACGCATCCAAATCGCCATCAGCCGACTGGCACGCGTAGGCATAAATCACCGCAATTGCGGTCAGCATGTCAGACGCAACGCTGTTGCTCGAGCGCCCTTCCTGGTCAAGCAGCGTCAGCGGAAGCTCCTCAAGAGCAGCCCTGTCAACGCGATGCAGGCACGGATAGTGCTCGTATCCTTTTAAGCTGCAGAAACTCAATCCGTTTGGCAACGCTCGTGCAAGAGCTGGAAGGTCATGAGCAACTAGCTGGTCAGTCAAGGCGTTTGTCTTTGTAGCAATGCCTACGGTAACGTCATTTTTCTGCGCAAAAAGCACCTCAGGCAGCAGGTATGCAATCGACTTGCCAATACCAGTCCCCGCCTCAAGCTCTCTATGCGAAGAAGTTACCAGCGCGTTTCTGACCTCAACGGACATGCTAACCTGCTCGCTGCGTGTCTCAAATTTGTCGTACATCTGCGAGACAATGCCCGGCTTAGCAAACGCTCTGTGAATCTCGTCTTTAGAAATAGGCAGCATAGCAGGCGTCTCTGGGTCGTCCGCGTCTCTTCTCGCCTTTGCTTTTATGTCGGCAACAAGCTGGCTGCGAATATCCTTGAGCGAGAAAAACGTGCCCGAGATCTCTGCATCTGCAAGTTCGGCACCTGTTGCATCTTTCTTTGCGACGCCGCGCTGAACTGCTTCTTCTTCCTTCATTTGCGACAAGTACGAGAAGATTGGCCTAAACGTCCACTCCACTCCGTCATGCATTGACGCCAGTTTGGCGAGAAGACCGCGAGGTAGATTCATAAGTCCCAAAAGCAAGATGCGCCACATGCCGCAAAGAGCATCTACATCGTCACTTGCGCGGTGCGTAACCTTCATGGTGCCAAACGCTTCAGCCATACTAGAAAGCTTGTGCGAAGAAAGTCGAGGTAGCGCTATGCGTGAGAGCGCCAGCGTATCGATCCAGGTATCGGATACTGAAGTTCCACCGGGCACCCGTTCAATAAATGTACGGTCAAAGGTGGCGTTGTGTGCCAAAACCGGAAGACCGCCAACAAATTCTGCAAGAGCAGCAACTGCTTCCTTTGCGCTTGGTGCGCCCTTAACGTCTTCATCGGTGATTGAAGTGAGGGCTGTAATCTCTTCTGGAATTGAACACCCTGGGTCAACAAAAGTCTGAAAGCGCTCCACAATCTCTCTACCACTCAATTTAGCAGCAGAAATCTCAATAAGGGAGCATTTCTTAAAGGACAGACCTGTTGTCTCGGTATCCAAAACAACAATGTCGTCCTCTAAGACATCAAACGACTCATGCTCCGCCCTCTCTGCAAGTTCTAAATACTTCTTGCAAACCGCAGAGGGGGTACCTGGAAGAATGAGTTCTTCTAGTTTTTGCGTAGCGCTTTTAGTGCTGGTCATAACCTACAAATCTACTGGCGATCCTCAAGTGCAAACTCAATAAAGCGAGTGCAGAGCTCAGGGAAATCAATGCCGCCGGTACGTGCAGAATCAGGCAGCAAAGAACGGGCAGTCATACCAGGAATGGTATTTGTCTCCAGTACCACTGGGACGCCGTCCTTCGTAACAATAAAGTCACTACGAGAAACGCCACGGCAACCAAGTGCATTGTGAGCCTTGATAGCTAGCTCCTGAGCTCGTGCATACACTGCAGGCTCAAGACGAGCTGGAATCACATGGTGCAGGGATGCTGGCTCATATTTTGTCTTAATGCTGTAGAACTCATCGCCGGTTACAATCTCAACGATTGGCAGAGCTGTTGGGTCCTCGTTGCCAATAACAGGAACGGTAATCTCCGTTCCCTCAATGCTCTCCTCAATTAGGATGCGCTCGCCCTGCTCACCTGCAAGTTCAAGTGCAGCGGGAAGCTCTTCTCGCGAAGTAACGCGCGTAACGCCGTAGCTGGAGCCGTTGCCAGAAGGCTTCACAAACAGAGGCAGTCCGAGGTCTTCAATAAGCTTGTCCACCTGCTCATCTGTAAAGACGGTACCTGCGGCAACGTCAATTCCCTTAGGAGTTGGAACGCCTGCCTGCCTATACATGAGCTTCGACAGCTCTTTTTCGGTTCCCATAGCAGACGCAAGGACGCCAGAAAACGTGTAAGGAATGTGCAGAATCTCGAGAAGACCCTGGATACAGCCATCCTCACCAAAACGGCCGTGCATAGCAACGTACACGACATCATAACCGCCTTGAGCAAGGGTAACTACAAAGTCTTTTTCTGCAACATCAAGCAGGTCAACACTGGTAAAGCCAGCTTCTTTGAGTGCTGCTGCACACTGCTTGCCAGACTCCATTGCAATCTCATGCTCGTCTGACCAGCCACCTGAAACAACTGCTACATGAAGCTTTTTGAGCTCTTCACGTGTCATTTCCGCTCCTTCAGATAAGTCTCCCATAGGGTAAACTCTAGTAAACGTATTTCTTCTAAGATACCGCAGATAGCTTAGAAGAGTTGGAGAAGGACAAAAATGCAATCAAATAATACTCTTGACGGCACAAACACCACGGTTGACGGTGCAAACACTTCCGCACCCGATTCTCGCCCACAGAAAGCTGCCGCTAAATCTGACCTCAGAAGTCTTTCATCAGAACAAATTCTTGAGCTGGTTACTTCACTCGGCCAGCCAAAATTCCGCGCTAAACAGATTGAGGAGTGGATTTGGTCTAAAGGTGCCACCTCTTTTGATCAGATGAGCAATCTTCCAAAAACATTGCGAGAAGAACTGTCTAAGCAGGTAACTCTTGCTGGTGCTGAGCAGATTGTTCGTCAGGTTTCTGAAGATGGAAGCCGTAAATACCTGCTTCGCTACCCTGATGGCACCTCTGTTGAGTGCGTTGGTATGCCAAGCAGCAACAAGCTCTCAGTCTGCGCTTCCACGCAGGCGGGCTGTGCCATGGGTTGCGCTTTCTGTGCAACGGGTGCTGCCGGCCTCACTCGCTCCCTTTCTGCTAGCGAAATCTACGAGCAGGTTATGCATGTCCGTGACGACTTTGACGCGCGCGTTACCAGTGTTGTTCTTATGGGCCAGGGTGAGCCTTTCATGAACTACGACGCTACTCTTGCAGCCATGAGACGCCTCAACTCCCCCGATGGAGCTGGAATTGGTGCTCGCCACATTACGGTGTCTACCTGCGGTGTTATTCCAATGATTAAGCGTTTTGCTTCTGAACCAGAGCAATTTACGCTTGCCGTTTCGCTTCACTCCGCAGTTCAAAAGACACGCGATTCTCTTATGCCGGGAGTACGTAAGTACTCGCTCATCCACCTGTACGACATCATGGGAGAGTATGTCGATAAGACCGGTCGACGTCCAACGTACGAATATGCGCTGATTAAGGGTGTTAACGATTCCGACAATGAGCTTGGAGCCTTGAGAGACTTCTGTCGAGGAACGCTCTGCCACGTTAACATCATTCAGCTTAACGAGATTGAGGGCTCTAAGTTCCATCCAACATCCCCTGCCCGCGCACAGGAGTTTGTAAACAGCCTTAACTCTGTTGGCGTTGAAGCAACTATTCGTCTTTCTCGTGGGTCTGACATTGATGCAGCTTGTGGACAGCTCTTCCAGAAGAGAAACGTACGTTAAGGGCAGCATATCCTACACATTACAGGTAAAGAAGGGACCCTCTCGAGTCCCTTCTCCTTTAGTTCATATATAGAACATTTGTTCTAATTAATTGCTTTTAGCCATTCTTTTTCTACTCTCGCTTGATGAGAGAGAATGTTTTTTGAAGCTTTTCTATCAACACCACCTGAATAATCGTCGAGAATTGCATCAAGTGCCCTTCTCGACCTTCTCATTGCATGGAGAAAACTTCTTTGTGCTTCTTTAGTCAACAAGGTGTGCTTAGCGAGAAAAGCTATTCCGAGCAGTGAAATTGTAGATATAATTGCAAACTTTATCTTCATTATGCTTCTTTACCGTTTGATAGTTTTTCAACTAAAGCAGCAAGCTCGTCCTCATCATTGAATTCGATTTCAATTTTATTCTTGCCGCGAACATTTCGCACTTTGACTGGAGTATCTAAAGCAATTCTTAATTGCCTTGCCGCACGCTTATATGCCTGTGGAGTTGGTTGTCTTTTTGGTTTCTCTACATTAGTGACAGAAAATAGTGGAGCAAGGTTTTCTGTCTGGCGGACAGACAAATTCTCTTCAATTACTTTCTGAGCGAGTTTAATTCTTCCTTCTTTACCACTAACGGAAAGAATTGCACGAGCATGTCCAGCACTAATACGTCCTTCTACCATCAAAGTCTGTACCTCTGTTGGAAGGTCAAGAAGACGTAGGGTATTTGTGATTGCAGATCTTGATTTTGAGAGAACCTTGGCCAAATCGTCTTGGGTTAAGTTCTCCTGTTTAATTAGCTGCTTATAACCTTGTGCTTCTTCGATTGGGCTTAAGTCAGATCGCTGCAAATTCTCAATAAGAGCAAGCTTGAATACTTCCTCGTCAGAGATTGCTTTGATTACAACAGGTACTTCCTCTAATTTTGCAAGTTTCGCAGCCTGAAAACGTCTCTCACCAGCAACAATTTCGTAGTGGTCGCCCTTCTCGCGAACAAGAAGTGGCTGAAGAATACCGTTTTGCTTAATAGAATCACTGAGTTCAGTGAGCTCAGCTTCGTCAAAACGCTTGCGAGGCTGGTCTTTATTTGGCTTAATCTTCTTCAAAGGCAGCGTGGTGGTTTCTTTTTTATTACCAACCTCTGCATCTACCTCGCTAAAAAGCGAATTAAGGCCTTTACCAAGTCCTGATTTTTTAACCACGACGATTCACTTCCTTTGCAAGTTTGTTATATGCAAGTGCGCCCATACTTATTCGTGCATACATGGTTACTGGCAAACCATGACTTGGTGCCTCAGCAATTTTGACGTTTCTTGGAATAAGTGTCTTGAATACCTTGTTGCCAAAGTAGTTAGATACTTCATTAACTACCTGCTTAGATAGGGAAGTTCTGCTATCAAACATGGTCATTACTACGCCAAAGATTTCAAGATCTGGATTAAGTTGTTTTTGCACCATCTTCATTGATTCAACAATCTTAGTAACGCCTTCTAGTGCATAATACTCGCACTGAATTGGGATAAGTATGCTATTTGCGGCAACTAAGGCGTTAATTGTTAGAAGTCCTAATGATGGTGGGCAATCAATCAAAATATAATCAAAATACTCTTTAACCTGTTCGATTGCTCTTTTTAAAATGTTTTCTCTTGAGTCAACGGAGACAAGTTCAATTTCAGCACCGGCAAGTTGAATGGTTGCTGGTGCAATAGTTACGTATTTCTGAACTGTTTGCTGCAATACCTCTTCGATTGGCGTTTCATTGAGAATTACGTCATAAATATCAGCTTCAAGTTCCTCTTTATCAATTCCAAAACCACTTGTCGCATTTCCTTGTGGATCAAAATCGATAATGAGAACTTTCTTCTTTGTTTCACCTAATGCAGCCGCAAGATTAATTACGGTAGTTGATTTTCCAACTCCGCCTTTTTGATTAATTACTGCCAGAACTTTAGGATCTCTATCTTGAAATCCCCTCGAAAGGTCTTTGTAGCTCATTTATCCTCCGTTTGACCAAGTTTATTTAATAATACAGAATGTTTCACGTGAAACATTCCACAATTACCCTCTTCTTGCAACAAACGGATTTGATTTAGCCGTTCCGGTTTTTCTTGGTAATTTAATTTTGCTCTTTGTAACTTTTTTGTATAAAAGAATTTCTCGATGGCCAAGATTGTTTGGTAACTCAAATGTTTCACGTGAAACATTATCGTATCCAAAAATTTTGGCTGCTTGAGAGGCGTCCTGAAGCTCTATCTCATCAACATTGGCCTTCATTACTATAAGAGTGCCTTGAGGGGCTAAGAAAGGCTCTGCGTACTCCAAAAGAATATTTGTCTTTGCAACAGCTCTAAAAGTCACAAAATCAAACTTCTGTTTATAACTATTTGGAATTTCTTCTGCACGAAGCTTCTCAGCCCTAACTCTTTCATTTAGAGCAATCTCATCAATCATTGACTGAACAGCATTGATCTTTTTTCCAATAGAGTCGACCAACAACGTTTTATTTTCACTCATGATTGCAAGAGGCAGTCCAGGAAAACCTCCTCCGGTACCAATATCGATATAGTTGTGAGTACCAGATAAAAACTCATTACACACTTTGAGTGGTAACAGAGAATCAAGAATATGGAGTACTAGCGCGTCATCAACTGAAGTAATTCTTGTGAGGTTCAGATTCTTATTTATCTCAATTAGTAGTTCAATATGTTTCAGAAGCTGTCTTCTTTGGTGCTCTGTTGAATCGATTCCATAGTTAAGGAGAAGTTCCTTCAGTACATTCTCTTTTGAATTATATAAGGACTTATTTGATTCAAACATTGCATCTCCTGTGACAAAACTTCTTGTAACAAGAAGAATTGTCACAAAAAAAGAGGAAGGCGTAAACCTTCCTCATCAAATTACTAAAGCTTGTTAGAGGTTCTTAGCTATTGATAGCGGTTACCACAACACGACGATATGGATCATCGCCCTCAGAGTGTGTAGTAACCTCAAGGTTGTCCCTCAGTGCGATATGAATGATGCGACGCTCATAGCCACTCATTGGAGCAAGAGAGACCTTACCAATCTTCTTTGCACGAGCAGCAGCAGAGAGTGCCATCTCCTGAAGCTTATTACGGCGGCGGCTCTTGTAGCTTTCAACATCAACAGATACTGGATAGTGGAAGTGAAGCTTAGCGCTCATAAGAGAAGAGAGAACCATCTGAAGAGCCTCAAGCGTATTACCATGACGACCAATGAGAATTGCAAGATCGCCGCCGGTTACGTCAAGAATAAGTTCTCCATCTTCACCGTCATACTCATCAATTGCACAGCTATTCTCACCAAAGAAGGAGAGGAGCTCTCTTAGATAAAAGACAGCAGTATCAGCGATCTTATTCATCTCAGCATCAGTAAGCTGAATTCCAGCTTCAAAATGCTCTCGAATTGAAGCAAACTCGTCTTGTGAATCAACGACAGGAGACTCATTAAGAGCGTTTGGCTCAGAAACGAAAGTCTCATCCTCCATGTCGTCCTCCAGTCAATATAAAAAGTTTAACTATTAATCTACCGTAACAAATTCTGTAAACAAAAGTTATTTTGTTTAACCCCAGCTATTAAGCCTTTTTGTGAGGGCGTGGCTTCTTTTCTTTTCTCACCACGTCAACCTCGATTGGCTTATTAGCCATCTGAGCCTCAGCCTTAAGCTTCTCTTTTTCCATAATGCGCTTGGTAATAAGCTGCTGCTGAGCAAGCTGCCAAATACCAGAAGTAACGTAGTAGAGAAGAACAGCTGCTGGCACAGTCCAACCAAACCAGAGCATCATGAGGGTCATCATGCCACCCATCATGTACTGCTGGGTACGCTGTTCACCAGAGCTTGTACGAGCATTTACTGCCATAGAAAGGAAGGTTGTAAGACCAAATAGAACTACGAAAATAATGTAGGGAATAGCAGCAACAAGGCCATCAACAGCAAAAATGTCAGATGTTGCTCGTGCGATAGAAGGAAGAATGTTGTAGAAACGAGAGTCTACTGGAACCATCTTTGCAACGGTAAAGAGTGCAATAAAGATAGGGGACTGCAGAAGCAGAGGAAGACAACCACCAAGTGGATTGAAGTTAATCTCTGCGTAAAGCTTACGCATTTCTTCATTCTGTCTTACTGGATCATCAGCATAGCGCTCCTGGATTTCTTTGAGCTTTGGCTGAACAACGCTCATACGAGCCATAGAGGCCGTCTGCTTGTTGGTCATTGGAACCAGGATAATACGGATGATGATGGTAAGCAGGATAACTGCCATACCCCAGTCTCCCGAGAATGATTGAAGTCCCGCTAAGACTGTGTATAGAAAGTTAACAATCCAATCCCACATATTTCCTCCGGTGCGTTCCTTTACGGAACGGGATCGTATCCTCCCTTATGAAAAGGGTGACAGCGAGCAATACGCTTAAGAGCAAGCCAACTTCCCTTTTTAACACCGTACTTTTGTATAGCTTGAACTGCATATTCAGAGCAAGTAGGCCGGTAAATGCAGTGCGGCTTAAAAAGGGGAGAGATGTTTCTTTGATAGAAACGAATAGCACCTAGGAACAAGTTTGCGAGAAAAGAACCTTGTCGTTTCTCGCTCATTTGACCCCTGTCTTTCTTAACAAAGCATCCAAAGAAACGCTTATATCAGCAGGATTAGTGCTGTGTGTATCTTTAGTCGCAAAGAGAATAATGCCGTATCCCTCAACAGGTAAACCGCTCTTTCGAGCTGCTTCGCGCAGAACGCGTTTACACCTGTTTCTAAATACGGCGTTACCTAGTCTTTTTGGAGCTACAAAGGCTACCTCGGAAGGATGTGCCTCAGTGGATGGTGCTACTCGTATACGAAGAACAGAACTTTGAGCCCTCTTCCCCGCAGAGAAGACCCTTTCAAACTCTGAACGAGATTTAATGGTCTTCACAGAAACATTCCTTAGACAGTGAGGCGCTTACGGCCCTTAAGGCGACGACGAGCGAGAACGGCACGACCATTCTTAGTTGCCATACGTGCACGGAAACCGTGGGTAGTTGCGCGCTTGCGCTTATTTGGCTGGTAGGTACGCTTCATAGCTATTTCCTCCCGAACGGGTACAGTATCGATTAAAAAGCCTACAGATTGTACTCGCGTTTATGGGTACCTGTCAAATTTTCTACGCAAATACCTCAACTTTTTCTCTTTTTTATTCAAAAGCCTAGCGAGAAAACCTTTCATTTTGAAAATTTCACTTGTGATAAGTGAAGAAATTTGTTGAAAGGAATATTTCTGCAAGCTGAAATATGTCCGTTAAATGCTACTATCATTCAGTACGTCTTTCACAAAGATATAAAGTTATCTACAGATGTTTAACACTTGTTGAAAACTTTCATTCATCGTGAAAGAAAACGAAAAGTTTTCTTCATTTGTTTAACAATTGTTGAAAAGGAGGTGTTATGGCAAGAGACTTCTTTCCTTTTGTTGAGGAAAACACAAACCAGAATGAAAAAGATGCTGGTTCTGATAATTCTCTCACCGTCCGTTATGCTGCACGTATTGCAGTGTATGACGATAAAGCCGCAGCACCTCGTGTTGTTCTCGTAGAACCAAAAGACGTTCGATCTTATCTTGATGAAATTGCATCTACCGTTAACCAGCTTGCTCACGAGCAGGGAGGAAAAATTCCTTTTATGGTTATGCGTGAGATTGTGGAAAATTTCATTCACGCTCGATTTGTAGCACCTACAATTTCAATCATGGATAACGGAAATACCATTAGGTTTTCAGACCAAGGACCTGGTATTAAAGAGAAAAATCGTGCTCTTGAGTTTGGTACTTCTTCTGCAACAGAAGAGATGAAATCGTTTATTAGAGGCGTTGGTTTTGGCCTTCCTTATGCTCAACAATACATGGTTGAGAAGGGTGGAAGTCTTACCCTCGAAGACAATATCTCTGGCGGAACCATTGTTACTTTATCAACACGCCGCTCTAAAGATGCTCATATTCAGACACTTCCAACTCAAGAAGAATCTGAAGAATTGTCTGTAAATCAGAACCAACAGGCAGTTTCACATGCTCCACAAGCAGTATTTCATCAGACAGCTACACAGCTTCCTAATCTGGTACTTACAGATCGAGCAAAACAAGTTCTTCAATATCTCTCTGAACATGAATGGGTTGGAGCAACAGAGCTCAATAGTACCTTTGGACTTTCTACACCAACCTGGTCAAGAGAGTTAAAATCCCTGGTAAACATAGGAATAATTGGAAAAGTTGGGCAAAAATATAAGCTCACTACTATTGGAGAAACCCTCCTTTCATAGAGTTTCTCAACATTATTCGCTGAAAGTTATCAACATTCCTCTATACTAGGTGTCCCAATTTTCAACATTTTGATTGGACACGTATGGATGCATCATTTGATTCAGACGCAGTAGCTCTGTGGCAAGACGCAATTGACCTCTTGGTTGAAGAGAATCAGCCAGAGGCTTTTATCGCTATGTTGAGAACCTGCACTCCAATTAAAGTTGAAGATAACGCTCTGTGTGCTGAGACACCAATGCGCTTGGCATATAACCGTATCCTTAAGAATCTTCCGATTGTTGAGAGATGCCTTTCGGCAGCAGCCTTTGAAGACATTATTTTGAGCCTTACTCTTACAAAGTCTTCTACTCCTGTTACCACTACTTCCACAATGACTCCTCAAGAGTTCAATGCTTGGAAGCAAAAAACTGCTCCTATACAAGCAGTTGTTCCAGAGCAGATTCAAGATTTTGAATCCCAGGAACAAAGTCTTGAAGAATTAAAACAACAGACCTTAAAGCGCCGTAAGAGTAATCCTCTTTATGAGGAGACATCTTTCAATTCAAACCTCACGTTTGATCGCTTTGTTGTTGGTGACGAGAATGAACTTGCACATCAACATGCATTAAATGTTGCAAACGACGCAAAAGGTAAGGCAAACCCGCTGTTTATTTACGGTGCAAGTGGTCTTGGAAAAACTCACCTTCTACGCGCGGTTCAAAACTACATTAACTCTGAAGATATTGAGCGCGTTTGTGTTTATAAAGACGCAGATGCCTTTGTTGATGACTACGTAAATGCAGTTCGCAAAAATGCATCAGGAAACGCCGCAACAGAGCTCAGTAACAACTACCAAAATATTGATGTTCTTATCATCGATGATGTCCAAAAACTTGCTGGTAAAGCAGGTACTATTAACTTCTTCTTCAATATTTTTAACTCTCTTATTGATAGAGGTAAGCAGATTATTCTTGCCGCAGATAGAACACCTGCTCAGCTTGGTATGGGATCTGACGGCTTTGATGATCGTATTACTTCTCGTATGAGTGGTGGCATTGTTATTGGTATTGAGTCTCCAAGCTACGAGATGAAACTCAATCTAATTCATGTCTTCTGCGATCGCGCTTTTAAAGAAAGAAATTCTTCTCTTTCTGCAGACGATTTGCCAGAGGACATCCGTCGTTACATGGCTGACAAAGCTGGCCAAAGTATTAGAACGCTTGAGGGCTTCTGTAATCGCTGTGTAACTGGTCAGATTAAAGCAAAAGAATCTGGCACAAATATCAAACAAGAAGAAATCAATAAGATTGCAGACACGCTCTGGCGTCGCGTTTCAAAGACCGTAAATATCGAGAAGGTCCAAGAAGTCGTAGAAAATATCTATGGCATTAGTCATCGCGATATTGTTGGCAACAAGAGAAATAAAGAGATTGCAGAACCTCGTCACGTTGCAATTTATCTTGCTCACGACCTTTGCCAATACACACTGGTAAATATTGGTAAGCATTTTGGTGGAAGAAAACACGCAACTATTTTGCACAGCATTGAGGTAATAGAAGAGAGAATCAAAGAAGACAAAAGTTTCTATGATCAAATTTCTCAACTTAAGAAAACTATCCTTGAACAAAGTTAATGTTTAAAACCTGTTAGTAAGATGTTAATTGGTGAAGAGAAGTAATGGTTTGTTGTTGAGAGTTTAAGAAGGGGAGTTTTACTTTGTTTATGAATGTCAAAAATAAGCAAACAAATCTGACCTCTAGAAACATATTTCTACCTCTAGAAATGTAAAGCTTTCTTCTTTTCAACATAGCTTATTATTACTACGATATTTTTATTCTTATCTAAGAAATAATAGAAAGGGTCGTCATGAAATTTACCGTAAGTCAATCCGCTCTCCAGACGGCACTTGATATTGTTTCTAAGGGCATTGGTTCTAATACAACACTTCCTATTCTCTCTGGCATTTACCTCAAAGCATTCAATGGCATGCTTGAGTTACAATCCAGCGACTTGACTATTTCTATTAAGCATCAAATTGCAGCAAACGTAGAAGAAGAAGGAGAAACAGTTGTTTCTGGAAAAGTTATCCAGAACATTGTTAAAAATCTTCCTGATGCTGCAATTACTTTTGAAGGTGGAGAGCGTACACTTTCTGTAACATGTCAGCGTTCGTCTTTTAGACTTAATACTCTTTCTGCTCACGACTGGGCTCAATTCCCAGAGTTTGATCTTGAGAAAACCTGTGAGCTCCCAAGTCAACTCCTATCAACTATGGTTGATAAGGTGTATCGCGTAACTTCTAAGGAAGCTTCTCGTCCTATTCTTCAGGGAATTTCTCTTACTGTTGAGGACAACACTATTCGTCTTGTTGCTACTGACTCATTCCGTCTTGCCGTTTGTGATTCCAATACAGATACGCCAGCAGGTGAGTCTTTTACTGCAATTATCTCTGGTGAAGTGTTCCATGATGTTCTTTCCATGCGCAGTATGACTGAGAAGGTTTTGATTGGTACTACGGACAATCAGGTAGTCTTCCAGTTTGGAAACACAACTCACATCTCTCGTAAGATTGAGGGTCATTTCCCTGACTATAAGCAACTACTTCCTACGTCTTGCACTGCGTCAGTTGATATCAACGTTGAAGATTTCTCTGCAGCCCTGAAGCGCGTCTCTGTTATTGCACTAGCAAATCCTTCAGTTCGTTTTGATGTTGACGCTGATGGTAAAGAAGTTAAGCTCTCTGCATCCTCACCAGATCAGGGTGAATCTTCCGAGCATATTGAGGCTCAGATTGAGGGAGATTCTCTTTCAATTGCTTTGAATTATCACTATGTCTTTGATTGTGTAAATGCGGCTCCTTCTAAGGATCTTCTCCGCCTTGAGCTTCAAGGTCCTTCTCAGCCAGCTATTTTCAAATCAAACGGCAAGGTTAACTACTTGTATCTTCTGATGCCTGTTCGCCTCTAATTTGATAGGGGTTGTGTGGGACTTAAAGTTGAACATGTTTCGCTGTATAACTTTCGTTGCTTTTCTTCGAAAGAGATAGATTTATCTGCACAAACTACTATTTTTGTAGGAAAGAACGCTGCAGGTAAGACAAATACTGTTGAAGCATTACAACTCCTTACTGCTGGGTATTCATTTAGAAAACCCACACCTTCACAACTCCTTCTTACAGATACTCCTGAGGCAAAGATAGAGATTTCTCTTACAGGAGATGGAAGAAAGCTAGAAAATACCTGCATTATTACAGAACGTCGCCGTCAATTTTTAAAGAATGGCAAGAAGTGCCAGGCTGCAGATATTTCTGGAACGCTGATGTCAGTGCTTTTTAATCCCGATGACCTTTCAATGATTAAAGGTGGCGCATCGTATCGCCGAGAAGAATTTGATGACTTTGGCCGCCAGGCAAATAAAAGCTACTTCAAGGTCTTCTCGGCATATACCAAGACAGTTGAACAAAGAAATAAGCTGCTTAAATCTGATTTGCCAGATAAAAACTTGCTTGATGCTTGGGATCTTTCACTTGCAAGAGGAGGGGCTACGCTTCTTCATGCACGAATTCATTTGTTTGATCGCCTGGCAAAGAAGACACGTGAGATTTACCAGGAGCTCTCTGGTGGAGAACACCTAGAAATGAACTATATTTCTTCAATTGGAGAAGTATCTTTTGAGGCCACTAGAGAAGAAATTACTGTTCAATTCTTACAGGCATTACATGAAGCTCGTACGGATGATATTCGTCGTCAGCAAAGTACAAAAGGACCTCATCGAGACGACGTTGAGTTTTTAATTGAGGGTAAAGATGCTAGAAATTTTGGTTCTCAAGGTCAAATTAGAACTGTCGTTTTAGCGCTTAAGATGGCAGAAGTTCTTCTTTCAGAAGAAATACTTGGCGAGAAACCCTTGCTGCTTTTAGATGATGTTATGAGTGAGCTTGATGAAGACCGCAGAAAAGCCATCATGGAATTTGCATTCCATGACATTCAAACGGTAATTACCACTACAAACCTTGGGTATTTCTCTGAAGAGGTTTTAGAAAAAGCGCAGATAGTTAGGTTTAGCGATGAATAATCAACAAGAAATACCTGCGCGCGGGGGCAATGAAAACGCAAAAGATTTAATGAGTTCTCTGCTTGGAACCTTCAGAGATTCTAAGAGTATGTCAAAAAATCGTCGCGCCTATCTAGCATGGATTGAGGCAAACGGTGAGAGAGAAGTAGAACACACAACTGGCGTTTTTGTCAGAGAAGTAGCTGGTAGAGAGTTCCCTGTACTTACTGTCTATGTAGATAATCGTATGTGCATGATTGATTTTCTTGCACAAAGAGAAATTTATAGAGCCAGGCTCTCAGAGCAAGGTCTAGAGTTCTCAGACCTTGAATTTAAGCTGGACAAATACAATAGACATGCTGGTAAAGAAGATGCCTCTTCAGAAAAGCAAGCACAGGGCCAAAAAGAAGAGAAAAAAGATCTTCCAGGACTCACACCAGAAGAGAAATTACAAATTTCTGAGTTAGTTTCTGGACTTTCTGAGCCACTTAAGTCAACGGCTTATAAAGCGATTGAAGCAAGTTTTAGACAAAAAAAGAGTCTTTAGTCTAATCTGTCACTAATCTGTCCTTAAATCTCTTTACAGAGCCTCTCAGATACCAAATATTACTGTTTAAACAATGAAATTTCTCTGTGCCGAGTTGATTTTGGCGATTTCATAGTAAAATACCTATATCATTCCGCTCACAATTGAAGAGAGGACTTACGTGGCAAAAGAAAATAAGTATGACGGTACAGAGATTAAGATTCTTGAAGGCCTTGAGGCTGTTCGTAAGCGTCCAGGTATGTATATTGGTACAACTTCAGCTTCTGGTCTGCATCACCTTGTTTGGGAGATTGTAGATAACTCAGTCGATGAGGCAATGGCTGGGTATTGCTCCAAAATTAAGGTAACCGTTCATCCAGATAACTCTATTTCTGTTGAAGATAATGGTCGTGGTATTCCTGTAGACCTTCATCCCCAGAAAAAAATTCCAACTCTTGAGGTTGTTCTTACTATCCTTCACGCAGGTGGTAAGTTTGATAACAACGCTTATAAAGTCTCCGGTGGTCTTCACGGCGTTGGCGTTTCTGTTGTAAATGCTCTTTCAAAGAAACTTGTTGCGCAGGTTAAGCGTGATGGCAAAATCTACGAGATGGTCTTTGAGCGCGGTAAAACCGTTCAGAAGATGAAGGAAATTGGTACTTCAAAATCTAACGGTACTACCATTACTTTCTGGCCAGATGACATGATCTTTGAGACCACTACGTATAACTTTGACACACTTCGTGACCGTCTCCAGGAAACCGCTTTCCTTAACAAGAACCTTAAAATTACTCTTGTTGATGAGCGTGAGTTAACTCCTCGTCAGATTGATTTCCAGTATGCTGGCGGCATCATCGATTTTGTTAAGTACCTTAATGACGAGAAAACCGTTTTACCAGGACTTTCTCGCCCTATCTATATTGAAGGTAAGTCAGACCCTGACGCGCCCATGTCTCAGATGGGTGAGGTAGAGGTTGCTATTCAGTGGAATACTGACTTCAGTGACAGAACTCTTTCTTTTGCAAACGACATTTTCACTGAGGAAGGCGGAATGCACCTCGAGGGATTCCGTACCGCTCTCACTAAGGTAGTAAATGACTACGGCACCAGACAGGGACTTCTTAAAGAGAAAGACCCTAAACTTGAGGGCGGCGATATTCGCGAGGGCTTAACTGCTGTTATTTCAGTTAAGCTGCCAGATCCTCAGTTTGAAGGACAGACAAAGGCAAAGCTTGGTAGTTCTTACATGAGAACTCTTACCAACAAGATTGTTACTCAGGGTCTCTCAGAGTACCTGGAAGAGCATCCAAATCAGGCAAAAGAGATTCTCAAGAAAGCATCTCAGGCTGCAAAAGGCCGTCTTGCTGCTCGTAAAGCTCGTGAAGCAACACGCCGTAAGGGACTTCTTGAGTCAGCTGCTCTTCCTGGAAAGCTTGCAGACTGCTCCGTTCGCGATGCAGAGATGACTGAACTCTTCATCGTCGAGGGTGACTCCGCAGGTGGTTCTGCAAAGATGGCACGTGACCGTTCTATCCAGGCAGTTCTTCCACTTCGCGGAAAGATTTTGAACGTTGAGCGCGTACAGGCTCACCGCGCACTTTCTTCTGACACTATTACTTCGCTGATTACCGCTATTGGTACTGGTGTTGGAGATGAATTTAATATTGAGAAGGCTCGTTATCACAAGATTGTCATCATGACCGATGCTGATGTTGACGGCTCTCACATTAGAATTCTTCTGCTTACCTTCTTCTATCGTTATATGAAGCCAATGATTGACGCAGGTTATATTTACGTTGCACAGCCTCCTCTGTATCAGATCAAACCAAAAGGTAAAAAGAACGGTAAATACATCTATACCGATGAAGAACTTGCTCTAGAGACAAAGAAGTTTGAGGACAACACCAAGTTCACCATTCAGCGTTATAAGGGTCTTGGTGAGATGGACCCAGAGCAGCTTTGGGCAACCACTATGGAGCCAAAGAACCGTATTCTTCTCAAAGTAACCATCGATGATGCTCTTGCCGCTGATCGTGCAGTTTCTGATCTTATGGGCAACCAGGTTGAGAAGCGTAAAGACTTCATCCAAACACATGCAAAAGACGTCCGCTTCCTGGACATTTAATGGTTTCTCGCTAAATCATTAGACAGAAAATGAAAGGGTAACTTGTGGCAGACGATAAAAATATGAACGATGATCTTTTTGGTACAGACGAGGATCAAGACCTTGATGCACAAAACGATATGGATGAAGAATACGAAGATGACGAGGTAGAAGAAGAAGACTCTGACGAGTTTGACCCAGAGACTGGAGTCAATCTGGTAACCGGAGAGGCCTCGCACATAATCTCTGATGAGGCTGGTACTCGTCTGGATCTCTCTGATATTCACGGTGGCACCCTTAAGCCAACTGATTTGTCCTCAGAGATGAAGACTTCCTTCCTCGAGTATTCCATGTCCGTTATTGTTGCTCGTGCACTTCCAGATGTTCGAGACGGCCTTAAGCCTGTTCACCGCCGTATTTTGTACGCAATGAGCGAGGCTGGCATTACGCCAAACCGCCCACATAAGAAGTCTGCATGGGCAGTCGGTGAGGTCATGGGTAAGTACCACCCACACGGTGACTTTGCTATTTATGACTCCATGGTCCGTATGTCTCAGGATTTCTCGATGAGACTTCCTCTGATTGATGGTCACGGAAACTTTGGTTCTATCGACGGCGATCCACCAGCAGCAATGCGTTATACCGAGGCACGCCTTACCAGAAGTGCCATGGAGATGTTGGCAGAGCTTAACAAGAACACCGTTGATCTTCAGTCAAACTATGATGAGTCTCTGACAGAGCCAGCTGTTCTTCCTGCCCGTTTCCCAAATCTTTTGGTTAACGGTTCTTCAGGTATTGCAGTTGGTATGGCTACCAACATTCCTCCTCACAACCTTGGTGAGGTTACTAACGCTGTCTGTATGATGATTGATAACCCTGAGGTTACCACTGAGGAGCTCATGACCGTTCTACCTGGTCCTGATTTCCCAACAGGCGGCATCATCATGGGCACTCAGGGCATCAAGGATGCCTATGAGACTGGTCGCGGTTCTATTACGGTCCGCGCAAAGGTTCACGTTGAGCAGGTAAAGAGTGGTCGCCAGCGCCTTGTTGTTACCGAGATTCCTTACCAGGTTAACAAAGGTCTTCTTCAGGAGAAGATTGCTCAGGCAGTCAACGAGAAGAAAATCGAAGGCATCTCTGACATGCGCGACGAGTCCAACCGTAAGGGTATGCGCATTGTTTTGGACCTTAAGCGTGATGCTGTTCCACAGGTTGTTTTGAATAACCTGTACAAGAAGACTCAACTTCAGTCCAACTTTGGCATCATTGACCTGGCCTTGGTTGACGGTGTTCCTCGTACACTTTCTCTTCGCGAGATTCTTCGTCACTACATTGATCACCAGATTGATGTTGTACGCCGTCGCACTGAGTTTGACCTGGACAAGGCACAGAAGCGTGTCCACATATTGGAAGGCCTTCTGACCGCAGTTGATAACATCGACGAGATTGTCCACATCATTCGCAGCTCGCAGGATGATGCTGAGGCAAAGAAGCGCATGAACGAGCGTTTTGGCCTGGATGAGATTCAGGGCGAGGCAATCCTTCAGATGCGTCTACGCCGCCTCACCGGTCTTGCTCGTCAGGATCTTGTTGACGAGATTTCCCAGCTCAGACTTGATATTGCCTACTACGAGGATCTTCTCGCTCACGAGGAAAAGATTCTGGCTGTTATTGCTGATGAGCTCCGTGAGATTTCCAACCGCTATGCTGACAAGCGTCGTACGCAAATCTCTGATCAGGACATTCAGAACCTGGACGTCGAGGATCTTATCGCTGAAGAGGATATGGTTGTTACCGTTACTCACGCAGGTTACGTAAAGCGCGTTCCTGTTGAGATTTATCGCTCTCAGAAGCGCGGCGGCAAGGGTGTTCAGGGCGTCTCTCTCAAAGAGAATGATTTTGTTGAGAATCTCTTTGTTGCTTCTACCCACGATTACGTGCTGTTCTTTACTAACTTTGGTAAGGTGTACCGCCTCAAGGTCCACGAGCTTCCGGTTGGTAACAGAACTACTAAGGGCAGCGCCATCATCAATGTCATCGAGACACTTGCAGAGGGCGAGAAGGTCAAGGCAGTTATTACTACTCGCGATTTCCCAGAAGACAACTACCTGATGTTTGCTACTAAGCAGGGAATGGTCAAGAAGACAGCAATGTCTGAGTACGACCGTACCCGTAAGGATGGCCTCATTGCAATCAACCTTAAGGATGGCGACGAGTTGGTTAACGTCCGTCGCGTTCACCCAGGTGACAAGGTTGTTCTGTGCTCCTCCGACGGCAAGGCAATCCTGTTTGACGAGGCAGAGGCAAGAAGCATGGGACGCGGTACCTCTGGCGTTCGTGGTATCACGCTCAAGGGCGATGCGACTATGCTTGGCATGGAAATTACCAACGGCAACGGTGACCTCTTCGTTATTACCGAGAAGGGCTACGGAAAGCGTACGGCAATTTCTGAGTATCCAGTTCACAAGCGTGGTGGACAGGGCGTTTTTACCATCACAATGACGGAGAAGAAGGGTAACCTGGTTGCCTGCCGCGTTGTTGGTCCTCAGCACGAGATTATGATTATGTCCGAGGAGGGCGTTGTAATCCGCGTCAAGGCTGGCGATATCTCCAAGCTTGGCCGCTCTACTCAGGGTGTCAAGGTTATGAACCTCTCTGGTACTGACGTTGTTTCTGCGGTTGCTCGTATGGTTGCCAACAAGAAGAAGGCTCCTAAGCACGCAGAAAACCAAGGTATGCTTGATCTAATGGCAGCAGGCGCTCGTGATGCTGATGAGGCAGAGTCTGTTGATCTTGGAGATGAAGAGGAAGTACTGGACGATTCACTGCTGGATGATGACGAATAAGCATTTCAGCTATACGTAATTTGAAGAGCTCAGGAGGCAATTCTCCTGAGCTTTTTTCGTTTACCGAGAAAAACAACACGCTAACGGTAATGTTTTTTATATAAAAGATAAGCCAGTTGTTTAAAAGTAAACCCTAGAGCAGGACTTATGAGAAATCCTCAGGAGAGACATCCTCAATAAACTGGCGGAACTCCTCAAGCTCTTGGGCCTGAACGTCCTTCTCGACATCAGTAAAGTCTGGAGCAGCAGCAATTTCCAGAACGCTCTCGTCAGCAAAGATGGGAGCGTTTGTTCTTACTGCCAGCGCAATTGCGTCTGACGGACGAGCATCCACGTAGATATGCTCTCCCTCTTTAGAGATGAGCTCAATTTGCGAGAAGAACGTGGTGCCGCGGACGCCAACAATACGTACGCTCTTAATGTCTGCATCAAGCGAATCAAGAACGGAGCGAAGAAGGTCATGCGTGAGCGGTCTCTGGGTAGACTCTTGATCTATGCCAAGGCTGATAGCAGATGCCTCAATATTGCCAATCTTGATAGGAAGGCTTAAGGAAGAGACGCCGCGTGGATCATGAAGACGCAGGACAATAACGGAAGAGATTGGTCCTCCTCCGACAACAACAGTCTGTATGTCCATACGTTTTAGTGACACAAAAACTCCAAAAAGCACGCTATTTATCAATCTTTGGGCAGATAGTCTACGACTCTCTGCCCTCACTTCATACCCAATTTCAAGAAACTTTAAAACAAAACAAAAAAAGTGTTGACCTACGAGAAGTAAGGAGGTATTATTTTTCCCTGCGTTGGGCCTGTAGCTCAGTTGGTCAGAGCGTCCGGCTGATAACCGGGAGGTCACAAGTTCAAACCTTGTCAGGCCCACCACTTTATGTGACAATAGTCACCCCAACGTTAGCCGAGTCGCCGTTGGGGTGATTATTAAAACCTTCTGGGCCCAACCAGAAGTCAGTACGGGGAATTAGCTCAGCTGGGAGAGCGCGGGCTTTGCAAGCCTGAGGTCAGGGGTTCGATCCCCCTATTCTCCACCAAATGTTCAAGGCCAGGGATTTTGTCCCTGGCCTTTTTTTCTAGTTATTTTCCAAAACAGAACTCATAAAAGATACGGTTGCGCCATAAAACATACCGATGACCGTTATTTTTACCCACTTATCGAATAGTTACATGTTTTTACAACAAACATGAGTAGGATTTACACAGGAGTATGTTCTTTTCATTGGCACTGTGGAAAACCACAAGGAGAGAAAAGAGTTCTTATGTCAAATCTTACGCGTCGTAACTTTTTTGGTGTAAGTGCAGTTGTAGCAGGTTTGGGTATCCCTGCCTGCAAAAAGTCTGATTCTGATGCTGGCGAGAAAAAAGAATCTGACACCAACTCTACCGATACTGTTGGTGCACCAGAAGAGCTGGTAAAGGCAGCAAAAGAAGAAGGTAAGCTGATTGTTTACGGCTCTTGTGAGGAAGAGTATCTAAACGCAGTTTGCGCCAACTTCAAGAGTCTGTATGGCATTGACGTTCAGGCTCAGCGCCTGTCAACTGGCGAGGTTGCTGCAAAGATTGAGGAAGAGAACGGCCATCCATCAGCAGACGTTTGGTTTGGCGGCACAACCGATCCTTACAATGTCACCTCCTCAAAGGGCCTTCTTGAGCAGTACGAACCAAAGAACGCATCTCACCTCATTTCCGATAAGTTCAAGAGCACCAATAAAGACTGGTACGGAATTTATAAGGGCATCCTTGGTATTCTGTACGATAAGGAAGAGCTACAGCGTCTTAAGCTTGACGTGCCTCAGGACTACAAGGACCTTATCGATCCTAAATATAAGGGTCTTATCTGGTCTTCTAACTACAACACCGCTGGTACTGCAAAGCTGATTATCAATACCGTTATTCAGAAGTACGGTCACGATCAGGGTATTCAGTATCTTGTTGACCTTGATAAGAATATTGCTCAGTACACCAAGAGTGGCTCTGGTCCTTCCAAGGCTATTGGAGCCGGTGAGTGCACCATCGGAATTGGTATGCTCCACGATGGTATTTATCAGATTGTTGACCAAGAGCATGAAAACGTTGGTCTTCAGATTCCAAGCTCTGGCGCATCATACGAGGTTGGTGCAACTGCAATCTTCAAGGGCGCACCACATCCAAACGCAGCTAAGCTCTGGATTGAGTATGCATTGTCTCCAGCATGCGTCGATCTTGCTCAGAAGAACGGCTCTTACCAGTTCCTGGTAATTGACGACGCAAAGCAGCCCGAGATTGCAACTGAGTACGGACTTGATCCAAACAATGTCATGGACTACAACTTTGAGGATGCTAAGAAGCATACTGAGCAGTATGTCAAGGACGTTATGGAAGCTCTTGGTGGCGGAGACAGCCGCTTCAAGACGGAGTAAAACCAACGCCAGCAAGCAAACAAACAATGCTGTTGCTCAAGGTCTGAGTGGCAGATTATACTGGGTAGGCAGAGATCTGCCTACCCAGTTCCACATAGAGCTTTGCGTATAGGTTTAGTGTTTCAGAGTTAGGACCAGCATGGCAAAATCCCAGAGCGCTCGACTTGAGCGAAAAAAGCTCCTTGGCGACCCAATTTTGATATCAACCATTGTCGTTCTTATCGCCTTCTTAACCCTTTTTATTTTGTATCCTCTTGCCATTCTTATGGTTGACTCTGTAGTTTCAGATAACGGAGTTACCTTTGATGTCTTTACTCGTATCTTGGCCATGCCTTCCTTTAGCCATGCAATTACCAACACCCTTAGGGTTGGATTTGCAGTAGGCATTTTGTCAGCGCTTATTGGTCTTCTTTTTGCGTATGTTGAAGTGTACGTAAAGCTTCGTACAAAGTTTATGACAGGCCTTTTCCGCGTGGTTTCCATGCTTCCTGTTGTTTCTCCGCCCTTTGTTCTCTCGCTTTCCATGATTATGATGTTTGGCAAGAAAGGCCTGATTACCCGCGGTCTTTTGGGAATTTTTGACAACAACATCTATGGCTTCTGGGGCATCTTTATTGTCCAGACTATGTCGTTTTTCCCTGTGTGCTACATGATGCTTAAGGGCCTGCTTAAAAACATTGATCCATCCCTTGAAGAAGCAGCACGTGACATGGGCGCAAGCCGCTGGAAAGTATTTACCAGCGTTACACTTCCTCTTATTTTGCCGGGTTTAGGCAATGCTTTTCTCGTCTCATTTATTGAGTCGATTGCAGACTTTGCAAATCCAATGATTATTGGTGGCTCCTACGATACCCTGGCAACAACTATCTACCTGCAGATTACAGGCGCGTACGACAAGCAAGGCGCGGCTGCTATGGCTGTTGTTCTTCTTTCCATTACGCTGCTTATGTTTGTTGTTCAGAAGTTTGTACTGGAAGCAAAGAGCACGTCTACACTTTCGGGCAAAGCAACGCGAGCTAGGATGCTTATTACAGACAACTCAGTTCGCATTCCACTTACCATTCTTTGCGCGTTGGTTGCTCTCTTTGTTATTAGCATGTACCTCTGCGTTCCTTATGGTTCGTTTGTTCGTTCCTGGGGCTCAAATTACGAGTTAACTACTAAATGGTTTGAGCAGGTATTTACCAAGTACCACGGCTTGCAGGCGTTTAGCGACTCGTTTATGCTTTCGCTTATTGCAGCACCAATCACCGCTCTGCTTTCGATGATTATTTCTTATCTGGTAGTAAAACGTCGCTTCCGTGGCCGTGGTTTTATCGAGGCTGTATCCATGCTTGCTATGGCAGTCCCTGGTACGGTTTTGGGCGTTGGCTATATTCGCGGTTTCTCAAGCGGCGTTATGCACACAGGATTTTTGCAAGGCCTGTATGGCACGGGACTTATCCTGATTATTGTCTTTGTCGTGCGTTCGCTTCCTACAGGAACGCGCTCGGGCATCTCGGCGCTTCGACAGATTGATAAATCAATTGAGGAGTCCGCATACGACATGGGCGCCGACAGCTTTACGGTGTTTATGACCGTTACGTTGCCGCTGATTAAAGATTCGTTCTTGTCGGGCTTGGTAACGGCGTTTGTCCGCTCCATCACCGCAATTTCTGCAGTTATCCTCTTGGTCACACCAGAGTTCCTGCTCATCACCGTTCAGATTAATGAGTTTGCTGGTAAGGGTTCATATGGTATGGCCTGCGCCTTTGCAACAATTCTGATTGTTATTACCTATGGCTCGGTATTGCTTATGGATTGGGCCATCAAACACTTTGGCACCAGCCGAGCACTCAAGGAGGAGTAACACATGGCTACAGAGAAAAAAGGCGTTCGCCTTGAGCACATTTCCAAGATTTATCAGGATCAGAAGACTGGAAAAGACTTCTACGCAGTTCAAGACGCTAACATTACTATTGCTCCTGGCGAGTTTGTAACGCTTCTTGGCCCTTCTGGCTGCGGAAAGACCACTATTCTGCGCATGATTGCTGGTTTTGAGAGCCCTGATGAGGGAAAGATTTTCCTTGGCGATGAGCAGATTGATGAGCTTACTCCAAACAAGCGCGATACCGCTATGGTGTTCCAGAGCTATGCATTGCTTCCTCACTACAACATCTTTGATAACGTTGCGTATGGTCTCAAGCTCCGCAAAATGGACAAGGCAGTAATTCGCGAGAAGGTCCTTCATATCCTGGGTCTTGTTGGACTTGAGGGCATGGAAGAGCGCATGACCAACCAGCTTTCTGGCGGTCAGCAGCAGCGTGTTGCTTTGGCGCGTGCTCTGGTTATTGAGCCAAGTGTGCTCCTCTTTGACGAGCCTCTTTCAAACCTTGATGCGAAGCTCCGCGTTGACATGCGTAACGAGATCCGCCGTATTCAGCAGGAGGCCGGCATTACCGCCATCTATGTCACACATGACCAGTCAGAGGCAATGGCACTTTCAGACAACATCATCATTATGAAAAAGGGTGTTGTGGACCAGGTTGGCGATCCTCAGACGGTTTACTATCACCCAGCAGACGAGTTTGTTGCAGACTTTATTGGTGAGTCAAACTTCCTGCATGCAACCATTGCAGACAAGCTTGATTCTGAGACTGCACTTTGCCGCTTTGAGGGCCATGAGTTTGAGGTCAGCGGATGTTCTCACCTGGACAAGAGCAAGGAATGCTGCATTGTTCTTCGTCCAGAGTCTGCGCGCCTTGCTGACGAGGGAACACTTGCCTGTGAGGTAGTTCTTTCTCGATTCATGGGTCACTACCAGAACTACCACGTTATGGTTGGAGACACCCTCATTAAGATTACGGACTTCAACCCTCGTACACACAAGATTTACAACGTTGGCGACCACGCCTTTGTTGACTTTACCAAGGACGAGGTCCACGTTCTGTAAGTGTTTGAGTTAAAGCAGTAACGTATGGCGAGAAGATTCGTTTGTCTTCTCGCCATTTTTGTTAGATGGTGGATTTGAGCCAATTAAGCTTGCAGGTGAGCAACTTGTGGTCGGGCTCAAGCGAGGGGTCTTTGATTCTTTTAAGGAGCATCTTGCAAGCGGCGTAGCCCTCTTCATAGACGGGTTCAACAATAGTTGAGATGCTTTTAGCAGGTAAATCGGTCCAATCAGTGTTATTGAATCCCAACAGACCAACTTGCTCTGGAATTACCTCTTCATAGGCATGCAGCGCGCTATAGACACTTTTGAGAGCCCACTGATTTGGTACAAATACCAGCGTTTTCTTTGATGGAAGAATGTGGTTGTTAAGCCATTGCGTGATTTCAGGGATAGAGAGCGTATTTTGCTCTATGGTGAGACGCTCATGAGGTTTATTTAAGGCCTCTAAGGCATCAGTGAAGCCAGATTCTCGTTCAATTCTGGTACGACCTTTTGGCTCTCCACCAATGATTAAAAAGTTTTCGTATCCGCGTTCAACGCAGTACGACGCTGCTGAATAAACGCCGTCGTAGAGGTTACTTTTTATCCAGGAAGTATTAAGGGCAAGAAGGTCGCAGTCAAAATAGACAACCGGTTTTCCGACTTTAGCAATTCGTCTGTCAACGGCTCTAAATTGATTGGTGGGCTGGATAAGCATGCCATCTGCTCCAATTGAAAGCATTTTCTCAACCCAGTCAGCTTCAAGCGTGGGGTCAAAACGAGAATTGCAAATAATCGTTTGATAGCCAGCTTCTAGAGCAGCATCTTCAATACCGTTAGTCATTTGAGCTGCCCAGGCATTAGTGTTGTCCAGGATGAGAACAGCAATAATTCCAGAGCTCTTCTTAACCATTGCTTGAGCTTGGGCGCTTGGAATATATCCCGTATTTTCGATTGCTTTTTTGATACGTTGCTTAGTTGCTTCGGACATTTTTTCAAAGTGTCCGTTAAGGTAATTCGAAACGGTAGCAATAGAAACATTTGCTAATTTTGCAAGGTCAATGATAGTGGTCTTAGACATTGGCACTCATTTCACCGAAATTTTTACAATGTACTTGCAAAATACCAACGTTAGTGAGTGTGCTGGATTCTACGTTGGTTAAACGTTTAACAAAATTCATCATAACACAAGGTAGATTAGACGTTTACCGAAATCCTCTTTTAAAAAAGATTGAAACAATGCAAAGTATGAGTTGGAAACGTACGTCGTCAAAAGACGTGCTCGTGCGCCCCGCATAGGGGCTCACAACTTACTTTGCGAGAGGACATAACCATGAACGTCGTTGCTGTATGCGCTTGCACGGTTGGAATTGCTCACACCTGGATGGCAAAAGAGGCCATTGAAAAAGAGTGTGAGCGTCGCGGCTATGAATTCAAGGTAGAGGCTCAAGGCGGTTATGGCATTGAGAACGAGCTTGAGCAGGACGAAGTTGACGCTGCCGACGTTGTTCTTCTCGCCATTGCAATTGGCATCGAAGGCGATGAGCGTTTTGACGAGAAACGCGATGAGGGTCGCGTTCTAACGTTGGATCCTTCGCTGGCTATCGCAGATCCAGCAAAGGTTATTGATCAGGTAGTTGCGCTGGCTGAGTAGCAAGCGCATAAGTGATAACGCAAGGAAGAAGAGAGGAGAAACCCATGGCAGAGGAAAAGAGTCCCTCAGTTTTGGGCAAGGTCGGAAAAGACCTTCTAAAGGCGTTTAACACTGGTGTTTCGTACTTTATTCCTATTGTCGTAGTTGGCGGAGTCTTCTTGGCCTTCTCGCTGGCTACAGGAACTGCAGGAAAAGACGGTATTGAAGTCACCAATCCTTTGATGCAGAGCCTCAACCTTATTGGTATGGCTGGCATCAAGATGATGATTCCTGTCCTTGCTGCTTACATTGCCTATTCTTTGGGCGGAAAGCCTGCTCTGGCACCTGGCTTTGTCCTTGGTTACCTGGCAAGCAATCCTGTTCCTGTAGGTGAGGTCCAGGTTTCTACTGGCTTCTTGGGCGCAATGGTCCTTGGCGTTGCTGCCGGCTATCTTGTCCAGTGGATGAAGTCCTGGAAGGTCAATAACACCATCCGCACCATCATGCCAATTCTGATTATCCCAAGCTTGTCTTCGCTTGCTCTTGGCATGCTTTACATCTATGTTTTGGCAGCTCCACTTGGCGCCTTCATGGACTGGCTGACAAGCCTGCTTTCAAGCCTTCAGGGTGGCTCTGCAGTCGTGCTTGGCATTGTAATTGGCCTGATGACCGCATTTGATATGGGTGGCCCAGTTAACAAGACTGCTTCTACCTTCACCATGGCTCTTATGACCGCAGGTGTCTATGGTCCTAACGGTGCATTCCGTGTTGCAGTTGCTATTCCTCCACTGGTCTGCGGTGTTGCTTCTCTTATTGCTCGCAGCAAGTTTGACGACACTGATAGGCAGATGGGTATCTCTGCTGTCTTCATGGGACTCATTGGTATTACTGAGGGCGCAATTCCATTTGCTGTTAAGGATCTTGCACACACCCTTCCTGCGATCATGATTGGTTCTGCAGTTGGTGCTGGTCTTGCTGCTTGGCACGGTATTGAGTGCTTTGTTCCTCACGGTGGCATGATTGTTGCTGCTGCTACAAACAACATTGCCCTCTACACCCTTGATATGGCAATTGGCGTTGCAGTGGGTGTTGCAATCCTTGTTCTTACCAAGCCAAAGCTTGAGGACAACAAGTAATACAGAGCGAGAAACGCATGTACCTTTTGGTCTTAGACCTTAAAAATTGAAGTTAAAAGGAGAGGGGCGTAGGGATTCAACCCCCACGCCCTTCTTATTACCAAGAAACACTCTTGGGAAGGGGTAATTATGGAAAAGCTACCAATCAAAAAAGCTGTTGAAGGGTTGCTTAAACTTCAAGACACAGGAAAGTCCGCCACGCTGTTAGGAATTGGACCAATGTCGCCCAACCTGCTCCAGGCAGCTTTTGAACTTGGTAGGGACTGCGATTTTCCTCTGATGTTTATTGCATCTCGAAACCAGGTTGACCTTGATGAACTTGGTGGGGGATACGTAAATTCTTGGGATCAGAAGCGTTTCTCGGATGATATTGCTGAAGCAGCTCAGAAGGTTGGCTTTGACGGTCTGTATTACCTCTGCCGCGACCACGGCGGTCCTTGGCAGCGTGACGAGGAGCGCAATGCTCACCTTCCAGAAGATGAGGCTATGGAGCTTGCCAAGAAGTCTTATCTTGCCGACATGCTTAACGGTTTTGACCTGCTGATGATTGACCCAACAAAAGATCCTTTTGAGATTGGCAAGGTTATTCCGCTTGATGTGGTTCTTCGCCGTACAGTTGATTTGATTGAGTGGTGCGAGAAGGAGCGTGTTTCTCGCGGTCTTTCCGAGATTGGTTATGAGGTTGGTACCGAGGAAACAAATGGTGGCTTGACCTCTACCGACAAGTATCATACCTTCATTGAGCAGCTTAAGAGCGAGTTGACTGCTAAGGGTCTGCCTATGCCAACCTTTATTGTTGGACAGACGGGAACACTTACGCGCCTTACTGAGCAGGTTGGTCACTACGATTTTGAGGCTGCTATTAGCCTTGCCGAGATGGCAAAGAGCTACGGCGTAGGTCTTAAAGAGCACAATGCAGACTACCTTGATGACGTAACGCTGCTTGAGCACACTCCTGCAAACGTTACCGCTTCAAACGTAGCTCCACAGTATGGAACAGAGGAGACTCGCGCATATTTGAAGCTTTGCGATGTAGAGGATCTTCTGGTTAAAGAAGGTCTCCTGAAGGCAGACGAGGTTTCTGGCTTGAGAAACACCCTGTTGGTCAAGGCAATTGAGACTGAGCGTTGGCGCAAGTGGATGGTGGGTGACCAGGTAAATCTGACTGTTGAGCAGATTCTTGCTGATCATAAACTGTCGCTGGATATTCTTGATATTTCTGGTCACTACGCATTCAATGATGACGAGGTCAAGGCCGCAACTGAACACCTGTACAAGAACCTTGCTCAGTTCAACATTGATGGACAGCGTTTTGTTGTTGACCACATCAAGCGCCCTCTTCGCCAGTATGTTGAGTGCTATAGGCTTGAGGGAGTTACTACGCGCATTCGTGAGGCACTGGCAGAGTAAGTGCTCGTGCTTTCAGAGACGGTGTTTTGCCGTTGTAACACCTCTGCTGTCAGATTTTTGACAGATATCTGACAAACCTAAGAGGTCGAAGGCTTTTTGCTTTCGACCTCTTTTCTTGTGCGATGTATCATAGAGAACAATAGTTACAAAAAAAACGACGCTAAGGAGCGGCATGGCCGAAAACAACGAGCGCAAAGATGGAGTTTCTCCCCAGCTTGATATGCTCTCAACTGAGCTGCTTGGAGATGCGTTTGACCTGCTTGCAGATGGCCAATCACTCAACGTTTTGCTTGTAGTTGAGGACGCGTCAGGCACGGTTGCAAGCTATGAGTTTTCCGATGACGGCCCAGAGGAGCTGCTTGAGGGCGCCCATAAGCGCGTGCTTGACTTAGCAAAACAGAAGGGCGATAAAGAAGCAGGGCTCGAAGAGCCTGTTCGCTATGCGCTTGTATATGAGGGAGCCATTCAACTGCTCAAAGAGGGCGGTTATGAAGATGCCGTGCTTCTTGAGTTTGGCGAGAAGGGCTATAAGAGTTTCTCGGCATATTCTTTAGTTCACGGAAAAGGCCAAGGTGACCAGTTTGTGTGGTCTGATCCCGCTCCAGCAGGGGAGCTTGAGCCACTTCTGTAATGAAAAAGCTGCGTTCATTGAAATTTCTGGGCGCTCTAGGCACGTAATTGCACTAAAGTTCTAAAGCTGATAAAAATTGGACCTGAAGTAGCAAGTCCAAATACATACCTTCGAGAGATAGAGACTTATGCGTCAAGACAACATCAGAAATATTGCTATCATCGCCCACGTTGACCACGGTAAAACCACCATGGTTGACCAGATGCTTAAGGCAACCGATGCATTCCGCGAGAACCAGCAGGTTCAAGAGAGAATTCTGGACTCCAACGATCAGGAACGTGAGCGCGGAATTACTATTCTGGCAAAGAATATCTCTATTGAGTACAAGGGCGTCAAGATCAACGTTATTGATACCCCTGGCCACGCTGACTTCGGCGGCGAGGTAGAGCGTGTTTTGAAGATGGCTGACGGTGCACTTCTGCTGGTTGACGCAGCTGAGGGCCCTATGCCACAGACTCGCTTTGTTCTGCGCCACGCTATCGACGCAGGCCTTTCTATCATGATGGTTGTCAACAAGATTGACCGTGACGGCGCTCGTCCAGAGGCTGTTGTCAACGATTCTCTTGATCTGATGATGGACCTCGGCGCAACTGATGAGCAGCTTGAGTTCACCATGGAGCACGTCATCTTTGCTTCTGGCGTTAATGGTTACGCTCGCCTTGATCCAAATGATGACAACGACAACATGTTCCCACTTCTCGACATGATTATCGACGGCCTTCCAGCTCCAGATGTTGATATTGACGGACCTCTTGCTATGCAGTGCGTTACCATCGATCACTCTGACTACCTGGGCCGCATTGGAATTGGCCGCGTCTATTCCGGAACTGTTCATACTGGCGATAAGATTCTTGTTGTCAAAAATGACGGTTCTCGCGCCATGAGCCAGGTCAAGCAGCTGTTCACCTTTGACTACCTTGGCCGTAAGGAGTGCAGTGAGGTTGACGCAGGCGATATTGCGGCAATCGTTGGCGTTGATAACACTGATATTGGTGACGTCTACACCGACCCAGAAAACCCTGTTGAGCTGGATCCAATTGAGATTGATCCACCAACCCTTTCCATTATTTTTGAGCCTTCTACCTCGCCACTTGTTGGCCGTGAGGGAGACATTGTTGGTGGCCGTCAGCTTAAAGAGCGCCTGATGACAGAGCGTGAGAATAACGTCACCATGCGCATCGAGGAGCTTCCTGATAAGACGGGTATTGAGGTTTCTGGTCGTGGTATTTTGCACCTCTCCGTTCTTATGGAGAGCATGCGCCGTGAGGGCTTTGAATTCCAGGTTGGTCGTCCTCGCGTTCTGTTCAAGAAGGATGCTCAGGGTCACACGCTTGAGCCTATTGAGCAGGCTGTTGTTGAGTGCAATCCAGAGTATGCTGGCAAGGTCATTGAGGTCTTTGGTAACGTTGGCGGCACCATGTCCATCATGGACACCGGCGAGACTCAGACGCACCTTGAGTTCAAGATTCCAACCCGCGGCATCATGGGCCTCAAGACGCGCGTCATGAACGTCACCCACGGCGACGCCGTCTTCTACCACACCTTCCTTGAGTACGGTCCTTTTGCTGGTGATATTGGTAGCCGCCAGAACGGTGCCATGATTTCCATGTCCACCGAGAAGGCCGTTGCGTATGCACTTGGCACGCTCCAGGAGCGCGGTCAGCTCTTTGTTTCTCCAGGTGTTGAGTGCTATGAAGGTATGCTGGTTGGCGAGCGTTCAAGGCCAGGCGACATGGTTGTTAACATTGCACGTATCAAGTCTTTGGGCAACCAGAGGTCTTCAACTGCAGATATTTCAGTTCAGCTGACTCCTCCACGCCTGTTTACGCTGGAAGAGGCTCTGGAGTACATTATGGACGACGAGCTTGTTGAGATCACGCCACAAAACATCCGCATGCGTAAGCGTATTCTTTCCGAGACTGAGCGCCGTAAGTGGGCAGTCCGTAACGGCATGGTTAAGAAGTAACAGCGTCGTTTACAGATAACCAATCTGGCGAGAAGAACTTGCAGCTGCAAGGGTTTCTCGCCAGATTTTGTTTTAGGCAGATTTTAAATAAAGTGCTGGTAAACGGTATGTGAAGGCGATGTAAAACCGCCCAGAACCGCCCAAAACCGCCCAAGACCGCCCAAGACCGCCGATTGTGAGCGAATGCTACTTTGATAGGGTGTTCTGCTCAGGTTGTTTACCTGGCTTCTGAGCTTTGTGACGAAGCTTGTTAACACTGCGCATTACGTGTGGCGTAAGGTCAACGTCGGCCGGAGAAAGCACGTTGTACTTGAGCGACCAACGCCTCAGGCCAACGGTAACAGCAACGCAGACAACGGCTGCCCAGATTTTGGTGACCCCTGCGTAGGAAACAAGCGCCCAGTAGGAGGTGGCGCCAGCAACCGCGCAAAACGCGTAGAGATTGCTTCGCTGGAAAATACGAGGGATGTCGCCAAGAAATACGTCGCGAAGCATACCGCCACCAACGCCCGTAATGCTTCCCATCAGAATGACTGAGAAGGGGAGCAGGTGATATACCAGGGCTTTATCGGTACCAACAACAGCAAAGAGGCCAACGGAAATAATGTCGGTCCACTCAAGCATGCGAGAGAATCTATCAAGCGGCTCAGGGAACATAAACAGTAAGACAGCGGTAAAAACGGCAGCCGGAATGGCGTAGGGCGAGTTAAGCATGTAGACGCCACCTTCTTGCATCATGACGTCCCTGATAAGCCCGCCGCCCAGACCACCCAAAAGGCCGAGACCCACAAAGCCCACAAGGTCCAAGTGACGATCTCTTGCAACCAAAATTCCCGAGATTGCACCAATAATTACTGTCAGAAGGTCTAGCCAGTAGGGGATGCCCACAGAAATTGCATCTGTGCCATATGGCGAAAAAAACGGTGGCATCCATACCTCCTACTGGTGTTTTTGTTTTTAATAGTATGACAATACTACACAAGTATTAAAAATATACAGAACTTCTCGCCCTATATTGGTAAGAAATCCGCTATACTGTCCCGTGCGGTTTTATATGGAGAGTTGTCCGAGTGGCCGAAGGAGCACGATTGGAAATCGTGTAGGCGTCTAAAGCGTCTCCAGGGTTCAAATCCCTGACTCTCCGCCAGAATTTTCACGGCGCCTACGGGCGCCGTTTCACCCTTCGGAGGGGTGGCAGAGTGGTTGAATGCGGCGGTCTCGAAAACCGTTTACCCCTTCTAGGGGTACGAGGGTTCGAATCCCTCCTCCTCCGCCATTTAACATTTTCATTTGATTAATTGTTACCAATAAAGATATATTTATTTTTCGATTTTATATAGAATGTTTAGGCTTTGTAATTCGATGTCATCTTTTTTGACACGAGGGGAGAGTTAAATGGCTGTTTCAGCAGATGAGTTGAATGGCTACAGGCGCGATCGCTACTTTGCACGCTCCTGGGCACTTCTGACTTTGGAAAAGGGTTGGTGGAAGCCTGTCCTTATTATGGCTCTATTTGGTCTTATTCCAGTTGTCGGAATTCTTGCACTTGTTGGCTATGCACTTGAGACTGCACGCGTAACTGCATGGGGCATCAACGCTGGTCCAAAGCAGAAAGACCTTAAGTTTGGTACCTATATTGTTACCGGCTTCAAGGCAGTTGTTATTGCACTTGCATTTGGTCTGGCATACAGTATTGCAACGGGAATTCTTTCTTTCATTCCAGTTATCAATCTGATTCTTATCCCAGTCTTTATTGTTGCAGCATTTGTTTATCCACTGTGCATCAATGTTATTCAGGTTCGCGCATCAGTTTATGGTCGCATCTCTGCAGGTTTTGCTTTTAAGAACATCTTTGAGATGATCAAGCATGACATGGGCGGTCTGTTCCGTATCTTTGGTATGGGCATTGTGCTTGGCATTGCTACCTCACTTATTATGGGCATCATCGGCGGTAGCGCTGCAATTAGCATGATTGTTAACATTGGCACTCAGGCTTTAACCATTGCAAGAACTCAGAACGTTACCGACCAGAGCCAGGTGGGTCTTATCATGCTTGCCCTGCTTGCACGTGGCGTCATTCAGATGGGACCAATTTTCCTGATTATTGGCTATATTGGTAACGTTGTTGGTCTTATCGTTATGCTTCTTATGCAGAACGCAATCGCTCTTTGGATGCGTCAGTTCAACGTTGCTGCATGGGGACAGAGCAACGATCCACTGCCACCATTCATTAACGATCCTCGTGATGGCGCAGCTGCTACGTATGCAGCTCCAGCACCAGTTGCTCCAACCGCACCAGCAGCAACCGCTGCTCCTGCAGCAGCACCTGTTGCTGTTCCTGTTGCAGCTCCAGTAGCAACCCCAGCTCCAGCAGCACCTGCAGCACCTGCTGCACCAGTTGCTGCTCCAGCTCCAGTTGTACCTGCAACCCCTGTTGCAGCTCCAGTTGAGCCTGTTGCGGCTCCAGTAGCACCTGCTGCACCAGTGTCTCCTGCTGCACCTGCTGCACCTGTTGCTCCTGCGGCACCTGCTGCACCAGTGGCTCCTGCTGCTCCAGCAGCACCTGCAGCACCTGCAGCACCTGTTGCACCTGCGGCACCAGTCGCACCTGTTGCGCCAGCAGCGCCTGTAGCTCCAGAGGCTCCTGTCGCTCCCGCAGCTCCAGAGCCTGCACCTGCTTCAACTGTTGTTGTTGAGCCAATTATCCCAACAACTCCAGAGGCTCCTGAGGCACCAGCTGCTCCAGCAGACGCACCAACTCAGAATCCTGAGGGACCTGCAGCTCAGTAGAGTAGAGCACCTATAAAAGAGACGGCCATCATGCAGATTGTGTGATGGTCGTTTTTCTTTTTCAATCCCATGTTTTTAAAATTGAGCGAGTGACCATGCCTTGAAAAGATTCGCGTCAGATAGTTGCAAGACTAGAGGCAAATTACTGACAAATTGCCAATTTAAGCTTTATATGTGGACTGCATGTGAGAAAGTTTGTGGGTCAGTTTCGTATTTGAGCATTTATGTGGTATGATGCTTGGTCGAACTTTCCTGCTTCGGGTGCACCTTCACTTCCCGAAGCCATTAGCCCAGAGGAGGTGACAATATGAAGGCCTATGAACTGCTGTTTTTTGTTGACCCGGCTTCCACCGAGGAAGTCCGCGCTGGTGTAATGAAGCGTATTGACGTTGCTATCACCACTGACGGCGGAGTAGTCGACAGCGTCGAGGATTGGGGTAAGCGTAAGCTTGCTTTTGAGATCGACGATCTTACCGAGGGTGACTATACCCTCATCAATTTCCATGCAGATCCAACGCAGATTGCAGAGCTCGATCGAGTCCTGCGAATTAATGATGCTGTTAAGCGTCACATGATCGTGCGTCGAGTCGATAAGGACTAAGTCCTTGTAATGGAAAAGTGGAATTATTCCACGATGAGAGGTAGTGAGATTTATGAGTATTAACAGGGTTAACATTTCGGGCAACCTGACCCGTGACCCGGAGCTTCGCTCCACAGCAGGCGGTACCCAGATTCTATCCTTCGGCGTTGCGGTTAACGATCGTCGCAGGAACCAGCAGACCGGTGAGTGGGAAGATGTTCCCAATTTCGTTGACTGCGTAGTATTTGGACAGCGTGCTGAAGCACTTTCCCGCTTCCTCTCCAAGGGTTCGAAGGTTGCTATTGAAGGCAAACTTCGTTTCAGCTCCTGGGAGACGAAGGAAGGACAGCGTCGCAGCAAGCTTGAAGTTGTTGTTGATGAGGTCGAGTTCCTTTCTAGGAATCAGCAGGGTGGAGCCCCTATGTCACAGGGTGCACCATCTTATGCAACTCCAACTCCACAGGCACCCGCTCCCGTTCCGGCTCCGCCAGACGAGGAGTTCTACGATGCTGATATTCCGTTTTAAACGTCAGACAGCAACACAGACGTTACTGTCATCTGAAAGGTAAAAGACATGGCTCAGCAGAAACAAGATTTCCAGCGCCAGCCGCGTCGCAAGTATTGCCAGTTCTGCAAGGAGGAGACTGAGTTCATCGATTACAAAGATACTCAGCTTCTTCGTAAGTACATGACCGACCGTGGCAAGATTAAGCCTCGTCGCGTCACTGGCACCTGCACGCAGCACCAGCACGACATTGCACTTGCTATCAAGCGCGCACGCGAGATGGCACTTCTGCCCTACACTGTCCCTGTGGTTTCCAGCCGCGGTGGCCGTAGTCGCGGATAACCTATCTGTTCTTCAGGTAGAGTTGGTTAGCAATGGATAGACCGGATTCAAATATTCCTCAGGCACCTGAAGGGTATTCTCGCCCAGAGAGTAGCCCACAGAATTTTACTGGTCCAAGCAACCAAAACGGAGGCAAGCCGCGTCCGTTTGAAGCTCCAACCTACAAGCAAGGCTTTGTTCTTTGCGTTGTTGGCGGAGTAATTACCGGACTCCTTTCTTTTATTGGAACAGCTTTGGTTGCGTATGGCATGGTAATTGCTGTCTATTGCAAAAAAGGGCACGGATGGTTTGGTCCTGCTATTACTTCAGTACTTGTTACGGGTGTAGCAGCTTATTTGCTCTCGGGACCAACGGAGGCGGCTACTTCAGTTACCGCTTGTGCACTTGCTCTTGGAGTTGGCTACGCTTTTGCAACAGAGAAACTCACCGTTGGTGTTGGATCTCTTCTTGTAGGAGCAACGGCTTTGGCACTTCTGGGATACGACGCGTTCTTTGCCGCAATGGCAGGAACAACTCTTCCCGAGCTTGCTCAGAACGTATTTAATCAATACGCCTCGCAGGTCTCAGGTGCTTCTCCAGAGATCCAAGAAGGTCTTTCAACAGCAAAGGCACTCTTTATGCTCTTTTGGCCAACCAGCTATACCGGCATGGCGCTTTCATATTTTGTAATTGCGCGTTTTGGAGCTCGAACAGTGTATAAAGCACTGACAAGAGACCCACAGAAATTACCACAGTTCCAACTGATGGACGTTCCATTTTGGATGTGTGTTCTTACCGTGGCCAACTTGTTTGTATATGCACTCTCAAGCACCATTTTGCCTGCACAAGACATACTTCAGCTTATTACGTTGAATGTGTTTATGGCTCTTAGGGTTGTGTTTGCTCTTCAGGGCCTTGCGGTGCTCACATGGTTTGTGCGCGAGAAGCACTTCTCGCCAGCACTTTCTCTGTCACTGTTTGTATTGGCAGGCATGTTAGAAGTTCAGTTAGGCGTTATGGCTCTCGTAGGACTTATTGACGCCTGGGCAAACTTCCGAAAGCTTAATCGCTTAGGAAGCCAGGATTCAGAGTCCACGATAAACAACAACTAGTCGATACCATCGACTCATCAAAGGAGTTTCCCATGAAAGTTATTCTCTTGGGCGAGCTTCGCGGTAAGGGCGGCGAAGGCGACATCGTAGAGGTCGCACAGGGTTACGCGGAGAACTTCCTGTTCCCCAACAAGATTGCCCAGCCTGCTACACCGGGTAACATCAAGCAGCTTGAGGAGCGTCGTCACAATATCGCTAAGCGCGAAGAGCAGCGTATTGCTGACGCAAATGCTACCAAGGCAGCTCTTGATGGCAAGCTCGTAACTGTTGACGCTCGCATTGGCGAGGAGGGCCAGCTCTTTGGCTCCGTCACCACCGCTCAGATTGCTGACGCAATCGAGGCACAGCTCAACGTCACCGTTGATCGTAAGCGCATTTCTCGTAGCGCTGCTATCAAGACCGCTGGTCGCCACAATGTCACCATTGAGCTTTACCGTGACATCACCGCTACCGTCGTTGTTCTTGTTGGCGAGGACGATGCTGCTCCTGCAGAGGAGGAGGCCGAGGAGGTTGTCGCAGAGGCAACCGTCGAGGTTGAGGTTGAGTCCGCAGAGTAGTTTTATGCATGCATAAAACACTGTTCTCCTGCATTTTTTGGTGGTTTATACAATTTCTGCAGTTTTCTACAGATTTGTAAGCTTTTATAAAAAGCAAGGCCATCTGAAAAGAATGGAATGTTTGTTCGAACCACCCCTTTGTGAAACATAACAAAGGGGTGGTCTTTTTATGTGTAGACTGAACGGTATATTTTCTTATACTCTACCTGCGGTTATTCAAAATGTTATGTAAAACATATTCACTTAACCTGCGGAATTGTAATTTGATTTGTATAACCGCAGATAAGCAATTATGTAGAAAATACCACGTGTCGAAAAAAGTCTAAAAAATGTTGAAAACGTTGAAAACTCAAGGAAATCCCGCTCAGGGTATGCGAGTTTTGGAAAATCATGTTGAAGACTTAACTTTTCGAATTTTGCAAGCCAAAATGACTCTTTATTTTTTTGAAAAGTACACTACTATTCAGATTCATTCCCAAAAAACATGATTGGAAAAGACGATGGCACAAGACTCGTTTGAGATGAATCCTACGCAATTGACGGCCCTAGAGAACGCCTCTATGCCACAAGATTCTGATGCCGAGTTTTCCATTCTTTCTGCAATGATTCTTTCGGAAGAAATCAGAGGAGAGTGCCTCATTAGGCTTTCTTCCGAGGATTTTTATATTCCATCCAATCAAATAATTTTTGAGGCAATTAAGTCCCTGTTTGACAATAACAAGCCGGTAGACGTCATTTCGCTTGCAGACCACCTTAAGAGTAACGGCAAGTTTGAGCGCGCTGGAGGAGCTGTCCGTTTAGCAGAGCTTGGAAACAACCCACTTGCTATGGTTGGTTGGGAAAACCATGCTGTTATGCTGCACCGTGATACTACGCTCAGAAAGATGATTAGTGCTTCTGCAAAGATTTCTGCGCTTGCCTACAATGCTCCAGAAGATACAAAAGAAGTAGTTGACCAGGCAGAGAAGCTCATTTTTGATGTAACCAACAGAGATGTTCAGCAGTCCGAGCAGGGCATTGAAGACATCATGACTGATCTCTTTGAAGAGCTTCAGCAAAATGCTGGTAAAGATGCGTCGGAGTTGGGTGTCCAAACTGGATTTGCAACCCTAGATAACCTCTTCCAAGGTCTTCGTCCTGGTCAGATGGTTGTTATTGGCGCTCGCCCTGGTGTTGGTAAGACCTCTTTTGCTCTCAGCATGGCCTATAACGCTGCGGTTTCCGGAGCAACTGTTGCGCTCTTCTCGCTTGAGATGAGCAAGATTGAGATTGCGCAGAGACTGTTGGCTTCTGAATCAAAGGTTGATTTGCAGACCATCCGTTCTTCCAACATCAGAAATGAGCAGTGGCCTACCCTTCTGGAGGCAGCAGAGCGCATTTCTCGCCTTAAAATCATCGTTGATGATACTCCGGGCACAACAGTCACAGAAATCCGCGCAAAAGCCCGCAGAATGCTTAATAAGGCCGAGAAGGGCGTCATTATCATCGACTACCTTCAGCTGCTTTCTCCACCAGCCGAGAAGGGCCGTGCGGACAGTCGTGCAACTGAGGTTTCCGAGATGTCTCGTGGCATTAAGATTATGGCTAAAGACCTCAAGGCGCCTGTTATTGCACTTTCTCAGCTCAATCGTACGCTTGAGAACAGAAACGGCAAGCGTCCACAGCTTTCTGACCTGCGTGAGTCCGGCGCAATCGAGCAGGATGCAGATATTGTTTTGCTGCTTGACCGCTCACTGAGCGATGAAGAAGCCGCACGCGATGACCGTCCTGATAAAGACGTTACCAACATCATTGTTGCAAAGAACCGTGCAGGTGCTCTGAGGGATGTCCCTGTTATGTTTATGCCAACATCCACCAAGTTTGTTGAGATCTACCAGGGAAATAATTACTCAGAAAGTGAAGCCGCACAGTACGCTGCGATGGCAAACCCCGCGCATTAATCGTTTCTTATGTGTGACAAAACCTCTGCGCTTCTGTGCTTTTGCGAGCGGTATTAGATATACTTATGAAGCAACCCCTAAAGAGGTTGCAACCGTCATGTAATGGTCGTGTTTGTAGATAGCTGCGATAGGGGAGAACTTATGCCAGCTTCCGTACTTGTTGGTGCTCAGTGGGGAGACGAGGGTAAGGGTAAAGTTACCGACCTCATTTCCGGAGATTTTGACGTTGTTTGCCGTTACGCAGGTGGTGCAAATGCAGGCCACACGGTAATTGCTGGAGACACAAAGCTTGCACTTCACCAGGTTCCATCTGGCGTTATGTACGAGAACACCTATCCAGTTATTGGTAATGGCTGCATTGTTGACCCAGAGGTTCTTCTCGGCGAGATTGACATGCTGGAGAGCAAGGGTATTTCCTGCGATCTGCTCAAGATTTCCGGCAACGCTCACATTGTTATGCCTTATCACAAAGATCTTGATGGCGTGCACGAGAAAAAGCTGGGTAAGAACCTTATTGGTACCACCAAGCGCGGTGTCGGTCCAACATATATGGACAAGATGAATCGCACTGGCCTGCGTATTCAGGACATGCTTGACGAGAAGATCTTCCGCAAGAAGCTTGAAGCTGCACTTGAGTACACCAATCCAATCTTGAGCCTTGTGTATGGCCTTCCAACCTATACCGTTGACCAAATTTGCGAGACCTATCTGCCTTATGCAGATCGCATTCGTCCTTACATTGTTGAGTCTTCTCTCTTCCTCAACGAAGAGCTTGAGGCTGGTAAGAACATTCTCTTCGAGGGTGCTCAGGCAACCATGCTTGATATTGACCACGGCACCTATCCATTTGTTACCTCTTCTAGCTGCACTGCTGGTGGCGCAGTAACTGGTTCTGGCGTTGGTCCAACCAACATTGACCGCGTCCTGGGCATTGCAAAGGCATACCTCACACGCGTTGGCTCTGGTCCATTCCCAACAGAGCTCTTTGACGAGACGGGCGATCTTCTCGGCGAAGTTGGCCATGAGTATGGTGTAACTACTGGCCGTAAACGTCGCTGCGGCTGGTACGACGCAGTAGTTGTTAACTACGCGGCTCGTATCAATGGCCTCACTGACCTGGCAATTACCAAGCTTGACGTTCTTGGCTGCCTGGATGAGATTAAGGTATGCGTTGCTTATGAGTGCGACGGCAAGATTTACAAGACCGTCCCAGAGCACCAGAGCGTCTTCTATCACGCAAAGCCTGTGTACGAGACTCTTCCTGGTTGGAAGTGCGACATCTCTAACGTTCGCAACTTCTACCAGCTACCTCGTGAGGCTAAGGACTACATTGACTTCCTGGAGCAACTTGCTGGTGTACGCGTTTCTATCATCACCGTTGGTCCAGATCGCGAGCAGACAATCGACCGCTACTGGAGGTAACCCGTGGCGTCTTCGGACTGCTCAACTTTTGCAATAGTTTGCGATAACCCCTGTGGGCTTGAAGCTTCCCAGCTTGAAGCCCTGGGGGTTTCTGTAATACCTGGAGCTCTGAGTTCAGATGCTGATCAGGTAGGCGAGTTTTATCGAGGCATCTTTGAGTCAGGAGCTCAAAAGATTCTCTCGCTCCATGTGTATTCAGATTTTTCTGACTCGCTTCTTACGGCAAAAAAGGCTTGTCAGAACAATCCTGATATTTCAAGCTCAATTTGCCTGGTAGATAGCGGAAATATGCCCACTGCTATGGGAATCATGCTTGAGCGCTTAAGTGTGGCAAGAAAGTCTGGAGCTTCATTTGAAGCTGCTTGCGCGTATGCACAAGAGCTTGCTGAGGTAGTTGCCACAATGTACATTGCAATGAACAAGGTTGTTCTTCATAAAAGCAAGGACAAACACCCCAGGCTTTCGTTGCGACTTCGACTTGAGCGTTTGCATAGGCGCATCTCAAACGATATGTATTTGTATCGTTTGGTTGGCGGAAAATGTACAGAGGTGGCTCGCTCATCAGATTTTACCGATCTAGCAGCAAGAATTTCTCGCCTTATGAGCGCTTGTTTTGTAAAGCGCGGCGAGCTCAAATATGTAGTGATTTCAAGTGGCGAGAAACGCATAGAAAAGCATCTCAAAAAGCCGCTTAAAACCAATGAATATGATGCAGAATGTATTGCAGAAAGACTTGCTTCCCCTGAGTTTAAAAAACATCTTGGAGAAGGCGCTGTTGGCGTTGCTTGTATCCCAAAGGCGTTGTATCAGAAGGCTGGAGTACTTATGAATGACACCGTTGATATTTTGTTGCTCGGCGCAGGTGGTCGTGAGCACGCTCTCTTAACTAAGCTGCAAGAATCACCTCGTGCAGGAAAAATTTACGTTGCTCCAGGTAATGGCGGCATGGCTGCCCAGGCAGAGATTGCTCCTATTGATCAAAATAACCCTGACGAGGTTGTTGCTTTTGCCAAGGAAAAAGGCATTAACCTGGTAGTTATTGGTCCCGAAGCGCCTCTTGTTGTGGGCGTTGCAGACGCGATTCGCCAGGCTGGTATTGCGTGCTTTGGCCCTAATCAGAATGCAGCCCAGATGGAGGGCTCAAAGGCGTTTGCCAAGGGTGTTATGGAGCGAGCAAACGTTCCAACTGCTGCATGGAAGTCTTTCACAGATCAGGCGTCTTGTGAGGCGTATGTTCGTCACATCGGTGCGCCTGTAGTTGTTAAGGCAGACGGCCTTGCTGCAGGTAAGGGTGTTATTGTTGCGACTGAGCTTGAGCAGGCCCTTGAAGGTGTTCGCGAATGTTTCTCCGGTCACTTTGGCGATGCAGGAGCAACCGTTGTTGTTGAGGAGTTCCTTGAGGGACCAGAGTGTTCTTTGCTTGCGCTGACTGATGGAACGTACGTTGTTCCGCTGGCAACAGCTCAGGATCACAAGCGCGCTTACGACGACGATAAGGGACCTAACACCGGTGGAATGGGCGTCTATTCTCCTGTTCCTTTTGTGACCAATGAAGAGCTTTCCCAGATGATTGCCATTGAGCAGCGCGTTGTTGACCAGCTCAAAAAAGAGGGTATCAACTATTCTGGCTGCCTTTACGGCGGATTTATGCTGACCAAAGATGGCCCTAAGGTTCTCGAATTTAACGCTCGCTTTGGCGATCCAGAGACTCAGGTTGTACTGCCTCGCCTCCAGGGTGATTTGGTTTCAATTTTGATGGCTTGCGATAACGGCACCCTCCGTCATCAGCAGGTTTCCTGGTCTGATACAGTGGCTGTTTCTGTTGTTCTGGCAAGCGCCGGATATCCTGGTTCTTACGAGAAGGGCAAGGAGATTACCGGCATCGAGGCTGCTCAGCAGCTTGAGAGCGTTTCTGTGTATCACGCCGGAACTGCTCAGACCGAGGACGGAAAGATTGTCACAGCAGGCGGCCGCGTGCTCAACGTCACTGCGCTTGCACCAACCTTTGAGGAAGCTCGCGCTCGTGCATATGAGGCTTGCGACCTTATCAACTTTGAAGGCAAGCAGCTCAGGCACGATATTGGACTTAAGGCTCTTCAAGGTCGTCCAGAAAAATAGTTAGGTTAGCGCTTATGGCAAATCAAAATGACGAGAAAATCAACGTACAGGATAGTGCTTGGACCAGCAATCAAGGCAGCTCTCAGTTTAGTGATGTGTTTGATGATATGCAGTCTGCTGAGCCAGAGATTCTTGATGTTGACATGCAGGTAACTCCTGAGGTATTTGATTCTGCTCGCAATGATTTGCACTCGGCAGTTGATTCGCTTACCTACGACGGTGAGCGTGTTGCTGTGGCCGATGCTGCCTACCATCATTCTGGGGAGCCACAAAAGCGCAGCTTTGTTGCAGGTACAGAGGATGCGCGTGATGCTTCTCTAGAAGAGAAGCCACTTTCTGAAGATACCGTTTGGGTTGGTCGCATTTTTGACGTGAATCGTCTGCGCGTTTCTCTTCCTGACGGTCGTACTGCTCTTCGTGATGTTGTGCGTCATCCCGGTGCTGTGGCTATCGTTGCATTGACTGATGAAGGAAGAATTTGCCTGGTTCGTCAGTACCGAACTGCGCTTGGTCGCGTAACAGTTGAGCTGCCTGCAGGAAAGCTTGATCCAGGCGAGGACCCTCTTGATTGCGCTCACCGTGAGCTGTTAGAAGAGACCGGAATGAAGGCGGGAAAGATGGCTTTTCTCACCACTACCGCCACTTCTGATGGATTTACTGACGAGCTCATTCACCTTTATATGGCAACTGAGCTGACCTTTGAGGGATCAGACCCAGATGCCGACGAATTTATTAACGTGGATCTTGTTCCGCTATCTGAGCTGGTAGACGCTGTTCTCGATGGCAAAATCGAGGACGCAAAGACTATCATTGGAGCTCTTATCTGCGATTCAATTTCACACCGATTGCCTATGGAGTAATTACGCATGCTTGATCGTTCTTCTCGCCCTGTACCTGGTAACAACGCCCCTGGCAAACATCGAAAATCGCTGTTTGCCAGTTTTCTTTCTTACTACGCTCCGCAAAAGCACCTGTTCATTCTGGACACTATCTGCGCCATCATTTTGGCTTGCATCGAGCTGGCGTTCCCTCAAATTCTACGATTGCTCACAAAGGGACTGTTTACGCAGGGTAAAGATGCCATCCTTGGCAGCCTGGTATTTATTGCCGTCGGCCTTGTCGTGATGTATTTTGTCCACTTTCTGTGCCGCTACTTTGTTATTAGCTGGGGACACATCATGGGCGCCCGCATGGAAAGCAAGATGCGAGAAGACCTGTTTGATGCATACGAGCGCATGAGTTTCTCGTATTATGATCGCCACAAGACGGGTGACCTGATGAGTCGCCTGGTATCTGACTTGTTTGACATTTCCGAGACGGCGCACCACGGCCCCGAGTACCTGATTATTGGCCTGCTTGAGATTGCTGGCTCTTTTGTCATTCTAGCTTTTATTAACATACCTCTTACGCTGGTGCTTGCTGGAATCGCTGCTGCGTTAGTGGTGTTCAACTTCTTTGCCAACATGCACATGCGCGGTATTTTTAAAGAGAACCGCATGCGCATTTCCGACGTAAATACCCAGCTAGAAGACTCACTTTCTGGTATTCGCGTGGTTAAGGGTTTTGCGGCAGAAGATCACGAGCGCAAGAAATTCAGGGCAAGCAACTCGGCATACTTAGACTCCAAGGCCAACATGTACCAGGCCATGGGTAGGTATCAAGCTGCCATCTCGGGCATGATGGGCGTTTTGAACACTGTCGTGTTGGTTTTGGGCGGTTGGATGATTGCTCAGGGTCAGATGCAAGCCATTGACCTGGCTACGTATGCGCTCTACATCTCGCTGTTCACCACGCCAATCATGAACATTCTGAACTTTACCGAGACGTTCCAGAAGGGCCTTGCGGGCTTTAAGCGTTTCTCGGAAATTCTTGAAACTCAGCCGGATATTCAAGATGCGCCTGATGCTCACGACATTCAGATTGCTACTGGCGATATCATCTACCAAGACGTTCATTTTTCTTACAACGATGCCGAAGACGTTATCAACGGCTTGAATCTTCATATTGAGAGTGGAAAAACCGTTGCGCTGGTTGGACCTTCAGGCGGGGGCAAGTCAACTACCTGCGCTTTATTGCCACGCTTCTATGATGTTACAAGCGGAAGCATCACCATTGACGGCCAGGACATTCGTTCCGTTACGCAGCACAGCTTACGCTCGGCAATTGGTATGGTCCAGCAGGACGTGTACCTCTTTGACGGCACTATTGCGGAGAACATTGCATACGGTTGCCCTGAGGCTTCCGCGGCCGACATTGCGCTTGCCGCAAAGCGTGCGAACATCGCTGAGTTCATTGAGTCGTTGCCTGATGGATATGACACGCAGGTAGGACAGCGTGGAACAAGGCTTTCCGGTGGACAGAAGCAGCGTATCTCCATTGCGCGCGTGTTCCTCAAGAACCCTCCGCTGCTCATCCTAGACGAGGCTACTTCTGCTTTGGACAACGAGTCCGAACGCGCGGTTCAGGAATCCCTTTCTGAGCTGGCAAAGAATAGGACCACGTTGGTCATTGCTCATCGACTTTCGACAATTATGGGCGCTGATGAGATTATTACCATCAACCACGGTCGTGCAGTTGAGCGCGGAACCCACGATGAGCTGCTAGAAAAGGGCGGAATCTACGCTCATTACTATCAAATGCAGTTTGGTGGTGCGCCAAATCTCGCAAGGCGGTAAAATAGAGCATTAGGTGCTTTGCGAAACGCGATTTGCAGCAGCAATCGTTCTTCTCGCGATGCGCTTAACCGCAGGTTTGCGGTTTGCAATTTGCGGCTGCAACTTGTGGTTTGCAACTTGCGGCCTGTAAACCGACGGGTGGAACAAAAGAGCAAAAGTCAACGCATTGCACACTTTGAAAATGTGTTTATGCAGGTTGAATGAGAGAGCTACATGGCTAAAGATGATGCAGAACGTTCACGCTTTGCGCGCCGCCAGAGGGGCGCGCTTGATGCTGACGCAGCTGAAGAATTGTTTACCAAGGTAGACGAGACAGGTCATCCTAATGAGGAACGCGCAGCTCTAGAGCGTGCTCGCAGGCAGGGTGGAGCTGCGGCGGTGGACGTTGATCCACTTTCGGGATCTGATCCTTCAGGCTCAAATATCGAGAAGGTCATTACAAAGACGGCAGTCTTATTTGTTTTGGTTTTCTTGGTAATCGTTGTTCTGATGCAGGTTTCTTGTGGTGTTATTCGTCGAGCTAACACAGCAAATTTAACTGAATCAGTTACGGTGCGATCTGTTGCATCTGCATTGCGTGGCGGTGTCGAGTGGGGTAATGGATTTACGCAGTTCCCCGAGGATTTCTCGGTTCAGGAAGCTGACGAGAACACTGGTCGCGTTGAGGTAACAGTTACCGATACGACCTCAAAAGACGTGCTTGAATGCTATGCGGGATCCAGTGTCCAGGCTCAGGCATTTGCTATTAACGCGCTGCTCAACCCACGAATTAATACCGTTGTCTATCACGTCAGTGTTCACAGAAATGACCAAGGCGAGCTTCAGAAATCTCAGCTCTTTGGATTCCTTAAACCCGGTGGAGATGCAACACCTATCTTTACCTTTACGTTCTCAAAGACGCAGTCTTCTGATGGAGTAAATATCACCATGGTCATTACTGGTGCAAACGATACCATTCAAAAAGAATTGCGTGACCAGATTGCAACGTCATTTACGCCAGTTCGTGTGCTTGGCGGTATTGTTGGTGGAGATTCTTCAACAAAGAAGAACACCACTACGAGCACCACCGGAACCACTAACAGCACAGGTACAAGCGACAGTTCTTCAAGCACTAAGTAGTCTACGGACCTGCAAGCAACAAAGCAAAAGAGCAAAAGAGCCGCTGAAGTCAGCGGCTCTTTTGCTTGTGCTGTTGGAAGTGACTTATCGAGAGGTCGGCTCGCCTCAAAATGGTGGAGCGGCGAATGATTTGCACGTTAATTTGACTGAAAGTTATGGAATTGATGTTTCCAAGACGACTTTGGTCCCAAAAAGGTAAAAAAGCCGTTTAGTTGGAAGTTTTAATCTTTATGCATGACGATTTTGAGTGATTTTGATTTAGTAATGTGTCGCTTGATTAGCGCCAACTGGGCTTTTAGTAATATCAAATATGTAATCAATTTCTTCGATTTCCAACTAAACGGATTTTTTACCTTTTTCGCCCTATTTTGAAGCTCAATTTTTGTTTGATAAAAAATGAAACGAATAAAGGGTCAGGAAAATGCATTTTCATGCATAACAGCGATTGCTTGCATAAAAAATAGATGCCCACTCTATGTGAGTGGGCATCTATGGCAAAGAATCATGTTTGATTTAGCTGAAGCGTAAAGTTTTACACTAGCAACGCAGCTTGCGCGAGCTTTTACTCCTGCAGAAGCTGGGCAATTAGGCCAAGCTTTGTCTCAAACGAAACGCCACGAAGCTCAAAGTTTGGCTGCTCACGAGTAATTTCCATGGACTCGCAGACAAACTCACCAGCAAACTCAACTGCGTCAGCGATTTCTTGACCGCACATAACTGCAGCTAAAAGCGCAGAAGCAAACAGATCGCCAGTTCCGTGCAGCATGTAGGGGAGAAGCTCGGAAACAATCTCACCGCGCTCGGACTCGGTAGCAACAAAGTTGCGAATAAGGCCATCACCGCGAACAATGCCCTTAAGAACAACGCACTTGGCGCCCATCGCAAGCAGTGCATCAAGCAGCTCATCTACCTGCTCATCAGTCAAATCCTGACCAGCGTATGGAATACCCGTCAGAATTGAAGCCTCAGTAAGATTTGGTGTCAAAATATCTGCGCCGTTTACCAGGGACTTCATTGCGTCACAAAGCTCTTGCGTATAGGTTGGATACATCTTGCCGCCATCGCCCATAACTGGGTCAACAACGCGGAGTGCCTTTGGATGCTCCTGGTACAAGCGCTGAATGCTTGCAACCTGCTCTGCTGCACCAAGGAAGCCAGAATAAATGACGTCCAGGTCAATACCCTCTTCCTGCCATGCATTCAGGTAATCCTCGAGCATGTTGGTGGTGTCGTGCATGTAGAACGTAGGGAACTTGGTGTGTGCCGAGAAAAGCGACGTAGGTACTGGACAAACGTCACATCCCGCTGCTGACAGAACCGGAATAGCTACGCCAAGCGAGCATTTTCCGTATCCGCAGAGGTCATGCACTGCGGCAATGCGAGGGATGTACGAGCTTTCTCGCTGGTACAGAACAGAGTTGGTTTCATTCATTACAGTTTCCTTTCACGTGGACTGATGGACCAACGTTCTAGAAAATCATACTCTATACTGTGAGATGGATATTTGACGTATCCGCCTATTTTATGAGACGTAACAAAGGAGCAGAGATGGCAGATCAGCCTGTTGTCGGCATTATCATGGGATCAAAGAGCGACCTTGCAACTATGGAGGGATGTACCGCTGAACTTGAGCGCCTTGGCGTTCCATATGAGCTGGTCATTGCATCCGCACACCGCACTCCAGACAAGGTCCATCAGTGGGCCGAGACCGCTGCTGACCGCGGCCTCAAGGTAATCATCGCGGCCGCAGGAAAGGCTGCTCACCTGGGTGGAGTTGTTGCTGCATTCACCCCACTGCCTGTCGTTGGCGTTCCAATGAAGACCTCCGACCTCGGCGGCATGGACTCCCTGCTTTCCATGGTCCAGATGCCATCTGGCGTGCCCGTTGCCTGCGTTGCCATCAACGGCGCCAAAAACGCAGCTATTTACGCCACTCAAATTTTGGGCGCATCTCTTCCAGAGTATCGCGAGAAGATCGTCCAGCTTAAAGCCGAGATGGCTGACGCATAAGCTAACGCGTACCGCACGCACGTAGTCCGCAAATAGAACTTGCATGCATGCGTACCTGCATCCGCAATCGCACATGAGACCCGCGCTTCAGGAGATTTGAGGCGCGGGTTTTGCATACCGCAAAATGTGATTATGCGATGACTTCATAAGATGTACAGAGATTTTTGTTTCGTGCATAGCTAAACTTTTAAAGGGTATGACAAAGGAATGACAAAGAGTACCTTCAGAAGGGAAGTGCATGGAATCAAAAAACGGCAAGCATTTTGCTTCATTCGCCGCTGACGATCAGACGGCTGGAAATACTCACACCTCAAAAACATCCGTCGAGATAGTTTCTATGAAAAATTCCGCGTCTTCAAAAAAAGAGGGAAACAAAAAAACCTCTCCTAAAAAGTCTGGCGAGAAACCCGCTAAGAAGAAAGGTTTTGCCTATATTCTTTCCACACTCTTGCTGGTAGTTGGCATTGGCCTCTTGGTTGTTGCTGGTGTTATGTTTGGCAAAACCCAGCTTGAATACCACGAGCAAGACGTCATCAACGAAGAGCTTGCTACATACGCAACAGTTTCCGAGAAAAAAGACGAGGCTCCAGTTATTGATTGGGCTGGTCTTCAGGCAGTAAACAACCAGGTTGTCGGCTGGATTCAGATTCCAGATACGCAAGTCAACTATCCTGTGTATCAGACTACAGACAACGATCACTACCTGCACACAAACGCAAAGGGTGAGTGGTCAATCGGTGGTCAGATTTTTATGGACTACCAGAACAATCCAAACGGCCTTACTGATCAGCAAACCATTCTCTATGGTCACCATATGAGAAACGGCTCCATGTTCCAGTACATTGGAGCAATGAATGACCAATCTACCTTCGATAAGGTTGAGACCATCTGGTACGTCACACCTACTCAGACATATGAGCTTGAGCCGGTATTTACCTATCACACCGACGAAGACGATGAGGAAGTCAGGCAGTTTAACTTCGGCTCTGTTGATGAGTTCAGGTCTTACTTGAAAGATAGGCTTTCTAGGGCAGTAAGCTCGCGTTCTGATGCAGCAGATGTTATTTCTCGCGCTGATCATGTTCTTACGCTCTTTACCTGTAACTACACTGATCAGTACGGCAGGACTATGCTTATCTGTGTTCCAAAAGCCGAGGCTCAGCCAAAGGCCCAGTAGTCGGCATGCTGACGGTTCAGAAAGAGCATTGGACACAGTTAGAAGCTGTTAGTCAGGGCTGTAAATGCTACTTTCTTAAAAAATTGTTACACGCTCCGAACATATTTGTTCGGAGCGCTTTTTCTTGCAAATTTCCAGGTACACTGTATGTATTGTTGCCAGACGTGAGAGGCGTTTGATCAAGGGTGGCTCAGGCCGAGGCATCCGGAGGGGATCCAATGGAACTTCACGAGGAATGTGGCGTCTTTGGAGTATGGGCGCCTGACCGTGACGTTGCTCGACTCACTTATTTTGCGCTGCACGCCCTGCAGCACCGCGGACAAGATTCCGCAGGTATAGCTGTCGGCGACGTCCATACCGTGCTTATCAGAAAAGATACGGGCCTCGTAACCGAAGTTTTCAACAACGACGACCTCAACGCAATGCCAGGTAAAGTAGCTATCGGTCACTGCCGCTACGGCACTGCGGGTGCTAAGGGTTGGGAGTCTGCTCAGCCTCACATGTCGTCCATCGACGAGACCCTCATCGCTCTGGCGCATAACGGTACCCTCGTTAACTTTGACTCCTTGCGAGAAGAACTGTCTTCTCGCCAGATTTCCTTTAGATCCAACACGGATTCCGAGGTAGCAGCCCAGCTCATCGGCTACTTTACTCGTCGTACACACCGTCTGCGCACCGGTATTGCCGCAACCATGAACCTCATCGAGGGCGGCTACGCCATGGTGCTCATCCGCGAGAACGCCCTCTATGCGTTTAGGGATCCTAACGGTATTCGTCCGCTGGTACTCGGCCATATTGGCGAGGAAGGCGAGAATAACTGGGTAGTTGCATCTGAGACGTGCGCGCTGGATATTGTGGGTGCTACGTATGTGCGCGAGGTGGCTCCTGGAGAGATTATCCGCATTTCCGACAGTGGCCTATCTTCTGAGATGGGACTTTCTCCTCGTCAGCAAGCAGATTGTATCTTTGAACAGGTGTATTTCTCGCGTCCTGACTCTATTATTAGTGGTCGCTCGGTGTATTCTGTCCGTCACCAGATGGGTCGCCAACTAGCAAAAGAGACTCCAGCAGACGTTGACCTGGTAATCGGTGTACCTGATTCCGGCGTTCCTGCAGCTGAGGGTTTTGCACAAGAGCTGGACGTGACTTTTGGCACTGGCTTGATCAAAAACCGCTACGTTGCAAGAACGTTCATTCAGCCTACACAGCAGCTTCGTGAACTGGGCGTTCGCCTAAAGCTCAACGCGCTTTCGGACGTTGTTGCAGGTAAGCGCATCGTAATGGTAGACGATTCTGTGGTTCGCGGCACTACTTCCAAGCAGATTGTTCAGCTGCTTAGAGACGCAGGAGCTACTGAAGTACACGTCAGAAGCGCATCTCCAAAGGTTATCTGGCCTTGCTTCTATGGTATTGATACTGCCGACCAGCACCAGCTTGTTGCGGCAAAAATGACTACTCAAGAGATTTGCGATTATATCGGCGCAGATTCCTTAGGCTTTTTGAGCCTAGAGGGTCTGCTTGCCTGCGTTCCTTCTCGCGGTTATTGCGAGTCTTGCTTTAGCGGCAGGTATCCTGTGGCAATTCCGGAAGACTTCCACCAGAGGTTCTTGCCAGAAAACACCCCAGACAATCTAAACCCATCTTTTGCACGTAAGTTTGACCAGGTAGAACAGCAGTTAATTGATGAGGGCCTTATGCCCTCAGAGCAGTAAGGGGAGAAACAATGACCACTTCCGCTGATCCAACCAAGCAGATTACCTACGCCGACGCAGGCGTTGACGTTGATGAGGGCGCTCGTGCGGTCGACGCCATCAAGGCTGCTGTTGCTACAACTACTCGTCCCGAGGTCATTGGCGGCTTGGGTGGCTTTGGCTCCTGCTTCTCGGCAGCAGCACTCAAAGACATGGAAGAGCCTGTACTGGTCAGTGGCACCGACGGCGTTGGCACCAAGCTTGCCATTGCTCAGCTGCTCAACCGCCACAACACGGTGGGCGAGGACCTGGTTGCAATGTGCGTCGACGACATTGTTCCCATGGGTGCCGAGCCGCTGTTTTTCTTGGATTACGTTGCTGTGGGCAAGCTTAAAGCCGAGGCCGTTGCCGAGGTTGTTGGTGGCATTGCAGAAGGCTGCCGCAAGAGTGGCTGCGCGCTGGTAGGCGGCGAGATGGCCGAGCATCCAGGTGTTATGAATCCTGACGACTACGATCTTGCCGGCTTTGTCGTAGGCGTTGTCGACAAACCAAAGATCTTAGGTCCCGAGAAGGTCAGTGAGGGTGATATCATCCTGGGACTTCCTTCTTCGGGTATTCATTCCAACGGATATTCGCTGGTACGCAAGGTAGCCATTGAGGGCAAAACGGTTGAGGAGCTCAACCAGCCTCTGGAGGAACTTGACGGAGAGTCGCTTGCAGATGCTGTTTTGCGTCCAACCACCATTTATGCAGGTGGATTGCTTGCCGCACTCCATGCAGGAGCCCCTATTAAGGCTATGGCACACATCACCGGTGGCGGAATCACCGAGAACCTTAACCGTGCACTGCCAGCTCACCTTGACGCAGAGGTTGATCGTGGTGGAGAGGCTGGTCCTGCATGGGATATTCCACCAGTTATTTCATACGTTTCTAACGCCGCCAATCTCTCTCTTGATGAGCAGTATCGCACCTTCAACATGGGCGTTGGCATGGCTCTTATCGTAGACATGGATGACGTTGACGATGTTGCAGAAGCCCTCTCTGACCAGGGATTTGAGCCATTTGTCATGGGTCAGATTATCCCAGGCACCGGAAAGGTGGTCTACAACGATGCCAATTAAGCTTGGCGTTCTTCTTTCCGGTTCAGGTACTAACCTGCAGGCTATTATTGATGCCATTGATGCTGGCAAGCTAGACGCAACCATTGAACTGGTCGTTTCTTCTCGCCCCGATGCATATGGTCTGAAGAGGGCAGAGGCAGCCGGTTTGCAAACCCTGACACTCTCAAAAGAGACGTACGAGGATCCGTTTGTTGCAGATATGGTCATTGCCACCGAACTCAAGCGCTATAACGTTGATTATGTTGTTATGGCTGGTTATATGCGCAAAGTCGGCGTTCCCATTCTGAACACCTTCCTTAATCGTGTGCTCAATCTGCATCCGGCGTTGCTGCCAAGCTTCCGTGGTGCACATGCTATTCAGGATGCGTATGAGTACGGCGTCAAGGTTACGGGCGTTACCGTTCACCTGGCAAATGCTGATTACGACCGCGGTCCCATTATTGCTCAGCAACCCGTTGTGGTTGAAGAGGGTTGGACGGTCGAGCAGCTTGAAGAGGCAATTCATCAGGTAGAGCACCAGCTTTATCCTGAGGTGTTGCAGCTTTTTGCTCAGGATAGAGTCCACGTTGAGGGGCAAAAGGTTCGCATAGAGTTAGGCAAGTAAATGGCGAGAAGCCCATTAAGCAGTAATGGAACGGCTGCGTTACTATTTTGTTGCAAGTAAAAGCTCAAATATTGTTTGCGTATAAACAAATGAGGAAACAAGCCAAATAAGCGGAACAACCAAGTCTCTAATAGTAATAAAACAATCTGATTTAGAGTGTTTTGCTATTTGCGTAAAGATTGCGCACGCAACAGCAATAGCAATAATTACAACTATATAAGGAACAAGAAATTGCTGCTTAACTACAGTTTTAGTGGTAAGCAGCATTATGTTTACAAAGAAGACCATGGCTATAAAAAAGTAATAAAGTGCGAGCACTCCACCGCGGAAGAGGTCAAAATTTGTGCGCTTAAAGATTTTGCTCAAGCTTTGCTTTGCAAGAAGGACATATGCCGCTATGAGATACAGGACGGCCAGGGGAATATAGACAACTTTAAAGAAACCTATAAGTGCCACATGAACCGTCCTTATCGTTGAGTCTTAGTAAGCTGATAGGCCTGACCGGCGGCCAGATTATAGTAGCGCAGTTATTGCAGTCACAAGTCCAAAGATAATACCTGGGGCGTTAGCAATCATAATAGGAACATCGCGTTCTTTCTTGAAGGCGCCGTAAACAAACCACACGATGCAGTTGATCATAGCAACCAGCGGCTGGATAAAACTACCCTTATTTCCAGCAAGGTTATTGGTAATCTGTGGGATATAAGAAACATACATCATGACTGATAGTACGCTGCCGATCTGTCCCATCCTGTTGAAGAAGTTCTCGTCAAACGTAATAGCGCGCTTCTCTGTCATGTAAAGTAACCTCCAATGGTTGGTTAACTGATTGCTGGTTCTTACCCAATCACTCAAGAAGATATTCGTTAGTTCGTTGCCGAATAACTCGCATCAATCCATTGGCAGAGCTCATCAAAGTCAATGGAGCCATCCAAAAGTATGGAAATCCAATGCTCTTTATTCATGTGGTACGCAGGCAAATAACCATCTTGATGTAGAAGCATTTCCAGAAGAAATGGATCATCTATTTTTACATTAACAAGATTGTAGTGTTTGAATTCTTTTAAGCCTAGCTTTTTACCAGGTACATCAGCAACAAGCGCAAACCACTTATTATTGTGTGGGTGGCGTAAAACAGCATACGTTGGAGCTGTCGAGAAGGGATAGTCGGGGTTTATACCGTACTGATTTGCAATGTAATCAAACAGCTTTTCTCGCATAATCTTGCCTCCCTGTCCCATATTTTATTACGTACAAGATGTCCTTTATAGTGAGTCAGAAATTGCTATTATCCTCAGTATATACGCCTTAAACAGCTATACTAAATGTGTCTGTGTATGTAATAAAAAGTCCAAGTGAAGGGCGCCATATGAGTCGTGTTTCTCGTAGAGAAGATGAGTTCTATAGCATGTTCTCTGAGTTTTCTGCACTGATTGTTTCTACAGCAAAACTGTTTGTCTCTTACATGGAGTCATTCCCAAGTTCAGAAGATTATGAAGTTCAGATTAAGAACTATGAGACGCTTTGTGACGACCAGGTAGGAAAGATTATTTCCACCCTTAACACGTCTTTTATCACGCCATTTGATCGTGAGGACATCTCGCGTCTTGCTCTGCTTATGGACGAGATTGCAGACGGTATTGAGAGCGTTTCTGCTCACCTCAGCATGTATGACATCAAAGAGATGCGTCCAGAGGCTGTTCAGGTAGCTCACCTAATCCTGTTTGCTTCAGAGGAGCTGCAGAAGGCCTTTGATCGTCTCCCTGATTATCACAAGGATGACTCGGTCATTCGCCATACACGCTCTGCAAATGAGTATGAGGACCAGGGCGATGTTGTGTATCGTAACGCTCTGAGCTCTATCTTTAGAAACGTCGATGATCCAATTGAGGTTCTTAAGTGGAAGAGCCTTCTGGATAGACTTGAGTCAACCCTTGACGCTTGCAAGCATGTTGCAAACGCTGTTCAGAATGTCATCGTGAAAAATGGCTAGCATCCTGCTTATTGCGGTACTTGTTTCCGCTCTGATATTTGAGTTCATTAACGGCTTCCATGACACCGCAAACGCTATTGCTACCACGGTGTATACCAAGGCTTTGCCTCTACGCACAGCAATTATCATGTCAGCTATCATGAACTTTATCGGCGCACTTATGAGCGAGAAAGTTGCTATGACCATTGCGTCTGGTCTGGTTGATATTCAGCTACAGCTCTACGTTATTTTTGCTGCACTGATGGGCGCCATTATTTGGGACCTCTTTACCTGGTGGTTCTCAATCCCAAGTTCGTCTTCGCACGCGCTCATTGGCAGCCTTATTGGTGCAACCATTGTTTTTACCGGCAGCACAGGTCACATTCTTTGGGCGGGTGTCCTAGAGAAAGTAGTTATTCCTCTGTTTACTTCGCCTCTTATTGGTATGGCCCTGGGCTACTTTATTATGAAGCTGGTATTTGAGATCTTTGCTGATTGGCCACCTAAAAAGGCAAACGGTCTCTTCCACCGTCTTCAGGTGCTCTCAGCTGCGTTTATGGCATACAGCCACGGCAATAATGACGCTCAGAAGACTATGGGAATCATCACGTTGGCGTTGGTTACCGCCGGTCTTCACGACCCTTCTAACGGCATTCCTCTGTGGGTCAAACTTCTCTGCGCTACAACTATGGCGCTAGGAACTTCCATTGGCGGCGGTCGTATTATGCGTACCGTAGGCGATGGCGTTACCAAGCTCACACCCGTTATTGGCTTTGTCGCCGAAACAAGTTCTACCGTTGCAATTGAGATAATGACTGCACTTGGAGCACCAGTTTCCACTACGCAGGTCATTACCACATCCATCATGGGCGCAGGATCTGCTCGTCGTCGTAGCTCTGTACGCTGGGGCGTTGCGCGCAAGATTATTGCCGCTTGGTTTGTGACGCTGCCAGCCACCATGGCGCTCGGTGGACTTATTGCATTCCTGACCAGCTTTGTTCTGGCATAACCTATGCTCAACGTTGTACTGGTAGAGCCTGAGATTCCTGCAAATACGGGAAACATTGGTCGCACCTGCGTAGTGAGCGGGACTCACTTGCACTTAGTGGGCCCATTGGGCTTCTCGCTTGATGACAAAAGCCTCAAACGAGCAGGTATGGCCTACTGGCAAAGTCTTAACGTTTCCGTCTACGATAACTGGGATCAATTTCTGGAGAAGAACGGTCTAACCCAAGCATCTGGCGCACCTGCTGCGGACGCTGCGCACGACGCTGTCTCCACGGTCGACGGCACCTCCGCAACCAGTAGATCCCCGCTGCACTTCCTTACTAAGAAAGCTAAAAAGACCTATACGCAGGCAACGTATTGCGATGGAGATTACCTCATCTTTGGTAAGGAAAGCCTGGGATTATCCGAGGAGCTTCTGGCACAGCACGCAGATGAGTGCGAGAGAATCCCAATGCTGCAAGACTCCGCAAGCCTGGTTAATCGTGAGGACTGGAGTCAAAAACACGATGCGCTTGATGGCGATGACCAGTATGCTCACCCAGCGCTTTTGCAGCAGGATATCTGCGGAAACTTTATCGATCCTAACGAGTTCTCGGTCAGTGCGCTAAACGTTTCAAATGCTGCCGCCATTGTGCTGTATGAGGCGCTGCGACAGATTGGCTTTCCGGGAATGGATGTCTAAGAATTAGTTTGTTGAGTTTGTTTATGATGTAGAACGAAAAAAGTGTCAAGAATGGCTACAGAGGTGAGATGCGTGTTAATTAAAATCCGACAACACCATTAGGTGCTGTCGGATTTCTAAATTAAACTTGCTGCTTAATCACTATAAAGCGGTGAGGAATGTTAATCCGCCCAAAATTACACCAGCAGTATTTGGGATAATAAGAATCCAGTCCTTTTTGGGCTCTTTAGTCCAACCATAGATGACCCAAATGAGACAAGAAACTGCTGCAAATAGCGGCTGAAAAGGTTGAGCCTTTACGCCCTGTAGATTTGCAATAATTTGTGGAATATAAGCGATAAAAACAAATACTCCGATAAAAGCTCCGATAGAGCCTACAAATAGATTGATTTGTTTCTTTGACATAAAACACCTCCTCCTTCGTTATTTTAATTATAAGGATGAGGTAACGAGAAAATCAAACTACCTGTGAAATCAGAATTTAATACTGTTGCTTTAGTTGTGAAGATTGGTTTACAGATTTATGGCTAAAGTAATGAGCCTCATTAGGCTTTTCTGATTGTAGAGTTGTGCCCGCCTGTAGCTACTCCAAGAATATGCAACAAAAAACCCGAGTGCCAAAGCGCTCGGGTTTTGCTTGCGTTAATGCCGTCTTTTACTTCTAGTTACGCTTCCTACGACGCAAAACAAGAGAGGTTCCCAAGGAAGCCACAGAGGTTAGAGCTGTGCTAACAAGAATCACGCTTGAAGCGTCGCCAGTCTCGGGCAGAGAGCTTTTACGCTTTGCTGGGGTCTGAGGTGCTGCAGGTGCTTCAGGGTTCTTTGTGTAGTAGAACGTGTATTCAAGCTGGTCAGCAGAAACATATCCGGTGCTGTCACCCTGAAGTGTGTAACCGTCAATCTCACGAGCAGAAACATTCTGCAGGTTGAGTGTCTGGCTGCCAATAATATCGTCGGAATGGATTTGTTCACCGGTCTGTGCGTCAACGTAATGGACGGTATAGCTGTAGCGAGCTTCCTTGCTATACGTAAAGGTCAAGACGTTATTCTCGGCATTCTCATCAAGAATCATAGAGCGAGAAGAAACGTCTACATAGGCGTAGTCTCCGCGATCAGCTGCGTCAAGAGCCCACTTGCTGACGAGGGAGCCAATTGGAGCGGTCTCAGTTGTGGTTGAGAGGACTTGACCGTCGTCTGTCTGGTGAATGACCGTGTAGGAGACGGAAGAATCGTTCTTCTTCCAGAGCGCGTGGAGGGTAATGTCACCTGTAACTGCTGCGGAGAAGCTGTAAACAGAGGGGTTACCGTTGGTGTAGAGAATCCAACCAGCAAAGGTGTAGCCTTCTCGTACGGGATCAGCTGGCTTTGTAGCTGCATCTCCGTAGGTAAGCTCCTGCGAGTTGACAGGCGAACCACCTTCAGAGTCAAAGGTAACGGTTGCAGTAAGAGGCGCCCATTTGGCGTACAACACGGTATTAGTTGCTGGCATAGTTGTGTCGGTAACGGGAGTGCCCACGGTCTCCGAGTTGTCGTACCAGCCCTTGAAAACATAACCAGGACGTGGAGAAGTCAGAGAGGCACCCGGAACATCAGTGTTTGCGTTGAACGGCTCTCCAAAGAGATGAGAGTGAGTAGCAACAGTTGTACCAGAGCTTACGTAAGAAACGGTATAGGTATTGCGCTTAAAGCGGTGCTCAATCAAGTTGGAATTGTAATCAGTGATGAGGTAGTCGTAGTTGTATGGCTGCCAGCTGGTCCAACCAAGGGCGTCGTAATTGGTTCCATCAAAATGACCAACGCTCATGCGGTAGCCGTCATACGAGAAGCCAGGATGTATGCTCTCGCTCTCAAGATAGCCGTCGCCATTGTTTTTTGCAATTTCTGTAATCATGCCAGGTCGTGAAAGCGTGTGATCCCCACCCATATCATAGGTACCATCAAGGTTTTGATAGTAGTAGAAGCGATAACGTGGGCCAAGAGCAGTGGAATTGGTATAGCGACCATAAATTTCAAGCACATTATCTGCAGTAATTTTGGATTCTGGATCGGTTGTTTTTGCTTGGTAGGTGGTTGCAGTGCCGCCAACACCTGGAATTATGCCGAACCAATAGTAGGTTCCAGAAGGGTCATCGGCGCGCATTGCAGCAAGCATGTCATCGCTGTACTTATTGCCGGTATTGGGGTTAATGGCGTAAGGATTAAACGAATCACCGTAACGAAGCGTAAGCGTTGCCAGAATGGAGCCATTTCTCTTTGGACGCACGTTAACGGTGATAGTTGCAAGGTTGTAGTAAACGTTAATAGTGGTGGAGCCATCTGCTGCAATAGGAGTTGGATTGCTCTCGTGGCTGTATGTTTCAAAGCGGAAAACGCCTGTATTTGGCTGGACGGGAGCAGTTGCAGTCATTGTTCCAACAGTTCCGGAAGCTGCGGTGGTTGTGACGTAGTTGTAGTTAGAAGGGTTGTTTGGATCCTGAATAAAATAGGCGTAGTGATACGTTGCTGTTGCTGGAGTCCAAAGCGCCTTTGCAGTAACAGGCTCTTGAGGCATGGCAGTAGGCAAAGAATCTGCAATACCATCGTCATTAAGGTCCCAACCAGTAAAGGTATAACCAGTTCGTGTTGGATTAGGGATGGCAGGAACAGCATCTCCCGGATTTCCAATTACGGTAGACAGCTCACTGCCGGAAGTTGAGAAATAAATTGCGCTGCGAGGATTGCGGTCATAGTAAATGTACTTAACAGCCTTGCCATCTGCGGTAACCTTGAGCGAAAGGTCTGTAGTTGTGCGTACAAAACCTGGATAGGTAACATCAGAAGCAGTAACAATCGAATCGGGCACACCGTAATTTTCTTCGGAGGACGCCTCAACATAATTGCCGGTAGTCATTTCCTTCATGCGCTTAACGGTGTAGGTAACATAACCAGGCATGTAATAGACAGTCTGCTTGATGTAGTGATCTGAGCCAGAAGCAACGCCAGTAACAGTTGCTTGAGCAGGATCTTCTAGGTCATAGCCGGTGATTGTTGGAGCTGTAACAGACCAAGATTCTCCTTCATTTACAACTTGTTTAGAAGGAGCGTGAATCTCTTCGTCGTTTAATACGTTAACGTACGAGACTACAACAGAGTATTTACCTGCGTCTTCAATAGATTCAGCAATTGCAGATGCAGGTAGGCTGCTCAAAACAAGAGCAAGAGCAAATAAAATGCTCAAAACTTTCTTAGCGCGCATTATTTCTCCTCAAACAGCAACAAGATAGGTAAATCATAATAAATGGCGAGAAGGATTTGCTGTTCAAGCTGCAAATTGACCGTATATACACAATCCACTTCTCCATATTGTGCAGGAGAAGTGGACGAGAAGGTCAAACTTTCTGTGAAATTCAGCGTAGTATGAAATTTATAAATTTGAACCTGCGGGCTCAGCGGGTTTCTCGGCAGATTTCTTTACAAAGAGCTTGCCAGATTTTTTGAGCTGATAGGCAAGAATCAGAATGGTTACCAGCATAACAATCGTGCAAACAATGGAACCTTCTGCGCCAAAGCTGCCACCGGTAAGCCAATCTGGGCCACTGCCAGGAGCAAACTGCAGCAAAGAACTGCCTGTAGTGCTACCGCTTACCAGAACGCCAAAGATATTGCCTTGGGCAAAGTTCCAGGCTCCGTGAATGCCAGCGGCTCCCCAGAGATTGTCAGTTTTGATGATGTAGAACGTTTCCAAGATGCCAAAAAGAATCAGGTCGATCAGGGATTGCATGGTAAAGCCGCTGTTAAACATGTGCAGAAGGCCAAATAGACTGCTCGAAACCACAATCGCAACAATTTTGTTGGACTTCTCTGCCATGACAGGAAGAAGCCAGCCCCTAGTAATAAGTTCTTCTGTTCCGCCTTGAATCAGCCAAAACGGAATAGTGAGAAGAACAAAGCCGAATGCATAAGGCGTAAAAGTAGTGCCAACTAATTGATAAGATCCGGTCAAAATGAGGATCAACATCACAACAGAGAAGAGAAGAATTCCTAGACCAAAGCCTTTGAGCAGCTCTTTCTTCCAGTTGTCTTTGTAAAATCCTAGGGTAACAATTGGACGTTTTTCAAAGAGTTTTACCCACAGGAAAAAGAGACCTGCAATAAAGACAAAGGAAAGAAGCGTTATCAGAAGATAGTAGTCTCCAAAAATCTCTCTCAGATTGAGGGAATCGGAAAGGCGATCTGGAAGATCTGGGTGTGCCATGTAGTAAGGGGCAATAATAAGTGCTGCTGAGATGGTCATTACAATAGCGCCGATAATTTGCCCAACGACCAACAAGAAAACGGCTAAAAAGGGACTAAGCCAAGCTGGAGTTAGTCTCTTTGCCTGCTTGACGTCGGAAAACATGCGATTTTCTTGCATAAAAAACTCCTAGTTAACGTGCTCAAAGCGCGTCATGTTGATGACAAAATTTTAGCGACGGTGCAGGCAAACAGCGGTTACCTGCGATTAGTTCTCTTTATACTCTAAGAGAAAATCGCAACAATCGCCACCGTGGCCTATGGTTTTTGTACGGCCCCAGATAAGTTGAGGATGCAGATTACCGTATCCTGCATCGTCACTATCACAGTATGCAGCGGTTATTTCGGGGCAGTTATATTTTTTGGTTATCTCATAATAGGGGCAGCTCACAATGGTGAGGCGCGCTTCGTTACCGTGACTTTCTGGATATTCAAAGGCAAATCCAGCACTTGATGTGCAGCTTTTCTCGATACCTGATTTAAAGAGACTAGGAAACTTGCGCGCAAGGCCAAACGTTTTAATGGCCCATTGGAACAGAGGAACTCGCTTGGCGGCAAAGCGCTGGAAGTATTCGCGAATATACCAGACGGCCTTTTCTTGAGAAATACCCTCCGCACGCAGAGCCTCATATACTGCAATACCAGGGTAAATACGCTTGTAAGAGTGGGCGCGGAGCTCTTTAGAATCGGACGCGTTTTCTGTGCAGAGCGCTTCGTATCGCTTTTGAGCATCCCGTGCAATTTGCTCTGCCTTTGCTGTGCCGATGTCCTCGGAGACTATCGCACATGTATCTTTAATGAGCTGCTGTACTTTCATATGAGCCTCACTATTTGTAGAAATGCCCTGATGAAAAGCAAGTAGAACATGCTAACAATTGTACGCTTAAATTTTACGAAACGCAGTAAGCGCAGGTGCCCAGCAATGGTTTAGGTAAAGTTTCTGAGTATTTCTAGGCCAAGAAGCAGCGCTTTCTCATGGGAGTCTTTGCCAAAGTCCCTCTCGTCATATTCGTGAACGTTTGCCAAAGAGTCTGCTGTAAAGAGAAACTGACCAAACTGCGCTCCTCGTTTTCTGCAGCAAGCGGCTAGTGCCGAGCATTCCATCTCTACAACTGAGCATCCTTCTTGCAGACGATACTCAACCATATCTTTTGTCTCACGGAAGAAACCGTCAGTAGACCAGGTGGTGCACGTCTCAAAAGGGAGTCCGTCTTTTTTGAAGGTTTCTTCTATAACAGAAATTGGCTCCTTATCAAGCTCTATATATCTTGATACTGGAAGATAGTGATAGGACGTCCCTTCCGCTCTAAGAGCTTTAGTTGGGACGAGAAAGGCATTTTCTTGTATCTCTTTTAGAACGCCGCAAGAACCAACTGCAACTATTTTCTTACATCCACAGGTAACCAGTATGTCCATTACCTGTGTGGATGAAGCAGATCCAGTAGGGGATTGAACTAAACAGATTTTCTCGCCATATGAATCCAAAACGTAGACTTTAATGTCTCGAGAAACAGTCACGATTGTTTCTACGATCTCTGCTCCGTGCTCGTTGGCGTAATCATGGACAACGTCTCCAAGAAATGCAAAGAGGCATTTTTCTGGTAGCCGACCTGCGGTCCATTCGTGATCTGCTGAAATAACCTCTGGGGAGGCATCGTCATATTCTAAAAGAGGTATTTCGTTTTTTATAATCACGGAGAGCTCCTGGGTTTTGGAGGACAGATTGATGGGTCAGCGGATGGTAAGGGTCCTATTGGGCATTAATCATGTCTAGGAGTTCTTTTGTATACTCCTCTGGGCAATTGATGGAATATTCGCCATGATATAAGCCTTTCTTTATTTCAAGAATGCTATCAGGCAGCACCTTATGCAATTGCTCTGCTGAACAGATCATCTTTTTCTGTTCTTTTCCTCCGACGAGTATATGGACTTTGGCGTGGACATCTTGAAGGCCGGGTTTTATCTCATAGGATGTATTTGCTTCCAAAAATGCAATCATGTTTTCTTTTGAGATTTGTGACGTGTCCCGATAATAGTCTTCAAATAAATCTTTACGAATATGAAGATAGTCAAATTGCATTTGAGCAAAACTTTTCATTTTTACTAAGCCATAACTTAGAGAAAACGTTGGTTTAATCAGGGCATTTGTCAGCTTGGACGGAATGACAGATGCGCTTTCAATGACAGCGTTTTGGCAAATTGAGTTTCGTTGCGTCAGCATTTCTACTAAAATCTGTGCGCCGAGGGACAGCCCTCCAATAAGAAGAACCGAGCCTCCAAATTCTTTATCGATAAAAGAAATGAGCCGACTTGCGTTTTCCTCAATACTTATAAAATCACTGTCGCTGCCTGCGTGTCCGTCAAGGATTGGCAATACAACGTGATATTGATCCTTCAGCAGTTCAGCCTCGGCTTTATAGTTCCACCAAGACAAACCGCCGCCGTGAAGCAGCATGATTACGTCGTTATGTTGTTTTCCAAATTCTACCGTTTTCATAGCTGCTCGATTCAGTTTGCGACTTTAATCTAAGTGATATATAAACACAAAGCTATCTCATTATTTCCTTGTTATAGTTCTGTAAATCTAGCATTTATGCCTAATCTAAATATCCAAAAACTCATAAGGCTTTTCCGAAAGAGAAGATTCGCAGCACTCGGCAAGATACG
>CAUVJF010000003.1:0-68028 GCA_963552125.1 uncultured Atopobium sp. | reverse complement strand
ACGGTAAGGGTGCTCGCCGTCATGGTTCTGACGGACAGGATTTGCTGCTCAAGGTGCCCCTGGGAACTGTTGTGCGCGAGCTTGATCCAGAAACGCAAGAGCCACTCTACGAGATTGCTGATCTTACTTCTCCCGGCGAGCAGGTAGTTGTTGCTCCTGGTGGCAATGGTGGCCGCGGTAACATTCACTTTGTCACCTCAGTGAGGCGTGCACCAGCATTTGCCGAGAAGGGCGAGCCAGCCCAAGAGCACTGGATTGAGCTTGAGATGAAGCTCATGGCAGACGTGGCCTTGGTGGGCATGCCTTCTGTTGGTAAGAGCTCTCTTATTGCACGTATCAGTGCTGCTCGTCCAAAGATTGCTGACTATCCTTTTACCACCCTTGTTCCAAACTTGGGCGTTGTTCGCGCACAGAACGGTCAGTCGTTTGTCTGCGCAGACGTTCCCGGTCTTATCGAGGGTGCCTCAGAAGGTAAGGGTCTTGGTCATCAATTCCTTCGTCATATTGAGCGCACAGCGCTTATTGTCCATATGGTCGATGTTACCGGTGGCTATGAAGGCAGAGACCCAGTAGAGGACTATCACGCTATTAATGAGGAGCTCAAGGCTTACGCTTCAAAGCTCGCTGATCGTCCTCAGATTGTTGTAGCAAACAAATGCGATATGCCTGGTACAGAAGATGCTATTGAGGCTCTCAGAAAAGCCGCTGAGGCGGATGGCAGGACTTTCTTTGCTATCTCTACGGTAACTGGTTTAAATCTTGATGATTTTGTTACTACCTGTGCTGCAGAAGTGGCAGAGCTCCGCAAAGAAATTGCCATTACTACGCCAACGGTTGACCGCAGTGAGGCTTGGGAGCATCAGCGACTTCGTCGTGACAACAAACTTCGCATTGAGCGAGAAGAGCGTCATGCGTGGCGTGTCTCTGGCGGTCAGATTGAGCGTATGGTTATTCAGACCGATTGGGACAATGATGAGGCTGTGGCATACCTACAGCGTCGTCTTGATCGCATGGGTCTTGAAGTACAGCTGGCAAAGGCTGGTGCAGTTGACGGCGATGAGATTCGCATTCTTGAGCTCACCTTTACCTATGAGGATCCAAATAAACCAAATACAGATGGTATAGAGATTCCTGACGAGGACGCTTCAGATCAGCAATTTGAAGATGTTGAGTTTGAAGAGGCTCCATCTGATCCGTCTCAAGTAGCTGGTGCTTCTTCAGAAACTGAGTAGTGTATGGCCGTTGACGTCTTAAATAACATGCATCCTGGTTTGCCTCGTTTAGGACAGGATAAAAATTGCACCTATCGTCTGGGAATCATGGGTGGAACCTTTGACCCCATTCATAACGGTCACTTGGTAGCCGCTGAGCAGGCATATGATGATTTGGATCTTGATGTGGTTGTCTTTATGCCTGCTGGTCGCCCCGCGTTCAAACAAAATAAGGGAGTTACCAGGGGAGAAGACCGTTACTCAATGACGCTTCTGGCAACCTCAGATAATCCTCATTTTGTTGCTTCTCGTTTTGAGGTGGATTATGAGGGCATCACCTACACCGCTGATACGCTCAGAAGATTGCGTAAGGTATATCCCTCTAACGTTGAATTTTTCTTTATTACTGGTGCAGATGCAATTGCTGATATTGTCGCCTGGAAAGATGCACAGACCGTAGCTGAGCTTGCCCACTTTGTTGCTGCAACGCGTCCTGGTTATGAGCTGAGTCGTGCTCAAAAGGTTATTGCAGACTCACCTTATGACTTCAAGGTAACCTATCTTGAGGTTCCCGCACTAGCAATCTCATCAAGCTACTTGCGTAGTAGAGTTCAAAAAGGCCAGAGCCTTAGATATCTGACTCCAGATGCGGTCACAGGTTACATTCACAAGCATGGGCTTTATGGCGCCGACACAACGCCACTCAATTAAGTGGTCAAGCCAAAGTAACCTGCTGCTCAGATTGACATACGCTCGTATCGGGGCAGTGTCAAACAGGTGGAGATCAGGTTTGACTCAATAATTTGTAGGACATAATGGAAAGAACACTTATAGCAAAAGATATTGTCTACACCGCAGAACAACAGGCGCTTATTGATCAGCTTGAGTCTGATTTGAAGAGCCATATGTATCACAAGAACCCTAAGCGTTTTGCGCATTCTATCTCTGTGGGACATTGTGCAGAAACGCTTGCGCAGGCTTATGGTGCAGATATGTTGAGCGCTCGCGTTGCAGGTATTTTGCATGATTGGGAGAAACTTCTTCCTGATGCAGAAACCATTGAACTGGCAGAGCGCTTTCGTATCCAAACAGAAGCTCCTTATCAGAAAATTGTTGGGCTCTTACATGGTCCTCTCGCCGCAAAAACGCTACCAGCCATCTATCCTTGGCTTTCTGAGCAGATTCTCAGCGCCATTCAGAAGCACACTACGGGCGACCGTCAGATGAGCAAGCTAGACAAAATCTTGTATGTAGCTGATCTTATTGAGCCTCTGCGTCCAAACTTTACATCGGTCGAAGAAGCAAGAAACGTATATTTACACGGTGGTTCTCTCGATGAGCTTTATGAGACGGCGTTTTGTAGCGTTATGATGTATGTGATTTCATCAAGGAGTTATTTGTATCCAAACTCAATTGCCCTATACAATGAGATGATTGAGAAGACATCTAAGTAGCTTGGCTACATGAGAAAACGGAGAAATTCATGGCTGTAACTTCACTTGAGCTTGCAAAGACTGCTGCAATTGCTGCAGATCAAAAGAAGGCTGAAGATATTCTGGTACTAGATCTAACTGGTCTCAGTGATGTTTGCGATTACTTTGTTATCTGCACTGGTGGAAATGCTCGTTTAGCTGACGCTATTGTTGATGAAGTTCGCGAGAAGGTCACGGCAAACTGCGGCATTCGTCCAATTTCTACTGAGGGTCGCGACGGTCTCAATTGGATTCTGATTGATTACGGTTCAGTTGTTGTTCACGTATTCCAGCCTGAGGTAAGGTCCTACTATCGTCTTGAGCGACTTTGGGCAGACGCTCCTCGTGTGGAGCTAGATATTGAGGGTGCTATGACTTCTGATATTCCTTACGCTGATCTTCCAGAGGATGCTTTGGCTCCAGCTTTTGAGCTTTCTGAGGATGACCTGGTAGACAATCTTCCAGAATCTGCTGATCCTACCGAGTAGTGCTGGTGTACTAGATTTGTTCGTTTTTGCCTGTAGGCATGGTGTCTGAGACGCGATGTTCAAAGCGTAGGTCTCTACCATACTGCACAGCATCTGCACCAAATTTATCTTTGAGTTTATCGGTTACCTCGGAGAGATGACGTAAGTCACTCCGAGGTTTCTTTTTTGTTGTAGGTCCAGAGGCTGCGGCGTCAAACGTGTCATTAAATTGATCAAAAAGAGACGTTTGAACAGGCTTGCTCTGTGTCTCATCTGTAAATGAGCTAATGCCAACACCAAGCAGTCTTACTGGCTGACCTTCTTTCCAAATGGTAGGGAGCAGGCCAACGGCAATCTCTGCAAAGAGGTGCTCATCATCAGTTGGTGTGGACATTCTTTTTTGAGCGGTATGAGACTCTGTTGCAGAGGCTTTTACTTTGAGGGTTACGGTATATCCTTGGAGCCGCTTTCGGCGAAGACGTCTGCCTACAACGCCAGCAATGTGCCTAATAGCTTCTTCTATTTCTTGTTTATCAAACAAATCTGTTTCAAAGGTTCTCTCGTTAGAAACAGACTTAACGTCACGAGGCTGGGCAGCTTCATGAACTTCAGAGACTTCTTTTCCTTGCGCGCGCAAAATCATCTTTGAAGCTGTATTGCCAACAAGGGAAGTGAGGTACGTTGCATCTGCTCTTGAAAGCTCTCCAAGCGTTCTGATTCCTTGTTGATGAAGTGTCTTTGCCATCGCAGGACCAATACCGCTCATGGCCTCAATAGGCAGTGGCGCCAGAAAGCGACCTTCTGTACCAGGAAAGACCGCAGTAAGACCACGAGGCTTTTCTTGCTCAGAGGCAATCTTGGCAATTGTCTTGTTTGTTCCCAGGCCAATGGAACAGGTAACACCTAGTGCTGCGACTTTCTTTTGTATGCGCTTACAGATTTCTAAAGGATTTTCTTTAGAAAATCTTCCAGGAGTAATATCAAAAAATGCCTCATCAATAGAAACTTGTTCAACAAGGGGAGTCTCATCTTTGAGAAAACCCATAACAAGAGCACTCATTTCAGAGTATCTGTCATAACGTCCTGAAGTCCAAATTGCATGAGGACAAAGCCTTACTGCAATAGCTGAAGGCATGGCAGAATGAACGCCAAACTTCCTTGCTTCATAAGAGGCGGTTGAAACAACGCCCCGTTTGTGGGGTGAACCTCCAACAATTACTGGTTTTCCGAGCCACTCAGGATGATCAAGTTGTTCTACAGATGCAAAGAACGCATCAAGATCTAGAAGGCCAATGGCTTTGCCATGCCATTCAAAATCACACGATTTACGTGCATTTTTATCTGATATGTCCTTTGATGTTTCCATAGAAATAGTGTATACTTTTTGTACAAATAGAACAAGTGTTTCATACATAAATTACGAGTACTTTTTGAAGAGAGCAAATTTATACTTTTCGAGGTTAATGCGTTGTTGTACACTTGTAACCCGATTTGTGGCTTTGCGGTGCAGCCCATCTAACATCCGAGGCACCGCTCGTATGGAGGAGTTTTCATTGGCAGTTAAGATTCGTCTGGCCCGTCACGGTGCCAAGAAGCGTCCGTACTATCGCGTAGTTGTCGCTGATGGTCGTATGCCTCGCGATGGTCGTTACATTGAAGAAGTCGGTCGTTATAACCCACTGACTAGCCCAAAGACGATTGATATCAACCTCGAGAAGGTTGACGAGTGGGTAGCAAAGGGCGCTCAGCCAACAAGCGCAGTTTCTCACCTCATTGAGATCGCTCGTACTGGTGCTCCAGTTGCAGAGAAGAAGACCAAGCTCTCCAAGAAGGCACAGGCAAAGGCTGCTGCAGCTGCAGAGGCTGCTGCTGAGGCTGCTGCCGCAGCTGCTGAGGAGTCCGAGGCTCCAGAGGCTGAGTAAATCGTGTCTGAATTCACAGAGCCCACTGAGGTAGACGCTGTCGATCAAGACATTCAGGAGATGCCTTCTGACAAGGTTGCTGATCTTGTCGAGTACATCGTCTGTGGTCTTGTCGATAATGAAGATGCTGTTGCACTCGACGTCACCGATCGCGAGGATGGAGCCTTGATTGAGGTTTCTTGCTCTGAGGAAGACGCTGGACGTGTCATCGGCCGCAAGGGTAGAACCATTAAGGCTATTCGTACTTTGGCTCGTGCTCTTGGCCAGCGTGTTGGCACCTCTGTTGATGTCGAGGTTGTAGGCTAATTTTGCGTAAACACTGGCGAGCAATTGCTCAAATTGTTAAAACGCATGGTAAAAGAGGGGAGGTTGTGACGGTTCCCGTTCACAGCCTTCCTTCTCTTATAGCTGAAGGCATGACAGTTGTTCCTGTTCCGCCTGCGCTTAAGGGCCTTAGAGAGTTCTCAGTTGTCTCTGTTGAGTCAGATGATAGAGAAGGTAGTCTTGTCACTTTTGAAGATGTAACTACCATCTCTGATGCAGAAGAGCTTGTTGGTAAAACGCTTCTGGTAGAAGAAGATTGTCTTCCAGAAAACTTTGGTCTGGTAAATGTTTCTCTACTTGTGGGTAGAGAAGTACGTGATACAGAACATGGTTCTCTGGGTGAAATTACAGAGGTTCTTGTTGGACCTACACAAAATGTGTGGGTCATTGAGGGGTCTTTTGGACAGGTGCTGATGCCTGCCGTGGATGAATTTATCAAAGAGGCTCCAGCCGAGGGTCACATTTCCGTCTCAATTCCTCAGGGCCTTCTTAGGTTAGGTGAGTAGCATGCGTCTAGAAACGCTCTCAGTATTTCCTGAGGTCTTCTCGCCCTATTTAGATGCTTCTATTATGGGCAGAGCTCAAAAGGCAAATATTTTTGAGTTCTATGCGCATGACTTGCGTGACTGGACGCATGATAGACATCGCACGGTAGACGATGCCCCCTTTGGTGGTGGGCAAGGCATGCTTATGAAGCCTGCTCCCATCTTTGAGGCAGTTCGTGAGATTTCTGATCAGGCGGAATCTAAGCCCCACGTGGTGTTTTTCTCGCCAGTTGGTAGGCCGTATTCTCAGGCTATTGCCCAAGAGTTTGCTCAAAAAGAACGCATTCTGTTTGTTTGTGGTCGCTATGAGGGCATGGACGAGCGTGTCTATGAGCTGGCAGATGACGTTATTTCTCTGGGAGATTACGTGCTGACGGGCGGAGAGCTGCCTGCGCTTACCGTGATTGACTCAGTTGTGCGCTTGCTTCCTGGTGCGCTTGGTGATGAGATGAGCTCACAGGATGAGTCATTCTCTGATGATGGCCTTCTTGAGTATGCTCAGTACACGCGACCAGCAAACTTTGAGGGGCGAGAAGTTCCGTCTGTGCTTCTTTCAGGAGACCATGGTGCGGTTGCAATCTGGAGACGACAATCCGCACTTGCTCGTACGCGCGCGTGGCGTCCAGACCTTTTAGAGAGCGCTCAGCTCACTGAGAAGGACAGAGCATATTTAGCAGAGCTAGCAGAGCTTGATCGGCAATCTGGTGATAACAATGAGTAGTGGACATTCCAAAGTACTTGAAATTATTGAATACCTGGTAATTGTTGCAATTGCTGTTGCGCTGGCGTTTTTTATTAGAACGTTTGTCGCTGAGGTATATGAGGTTCCAACAGGGTCCATGCTCAATACCATCCAGCTGGGGGATCGTTTGGTAGGAGAGAAGCTTACCTATCGATTTGGTGGTACTCCGCAAGCAGGTGATGTGGTTACCTTCACTAGTCCTCAGAATCCCGATACACTTTTAGTTAAGCGCGTCATTGCTACAGCAGGTCAAACGGTAGATTTGCGCGACGGTGCTGTGTATGTTGACGGTCAGCTTATGGACGAGCCTTATACTGAAGGTAAGCCAACCTATTCTCTTGCGGATCGCACGGGTGCCGTAATTCAGAATTATCCGTATACTGTTCCTGCAGGTCATATTTTTGTTATGGGGGATAACAGAACAAACTCGCTGGATTCCAGATATTTTGGAGCTGTTGCGGTTTCTACCGTGACCTCTAAGGCAATGTTTATTTTCTGGCCCTTTGACCATGCTCGCGGGCTATAGTACTTACGTCGGACATTTGAGAGAAAGAACATCATGGGCGCAACACCACTAACGTTTCAAGATATGATTTTGACCCTTGAACACTATTGGGCAGAAAAGGGTTGCACGGTCATGCAGCCATACGACTCTGAGGTGGGCGCTGGTACCTTCCATACCGCAACTATCCTGCGCTCACTTGGCCCTGACGCCTGGCGTACCTGCTATCCACAGCCTTGTCGCCGTCCTGCTGATGGACGCTATGGCGAGAACCCCAATCGCTTGCAGCACTATTATCAGTTCCAGGTCTTGCTCAAGCCATCTCCTGCAGATTCCCAAGATCTCTATCTTGGCTCACTTGCTGCTATTGGCCTTGATCCAAAAGACCACGACGTTCGTTTTGTTGAGGACGACTGGGAGAGCCCAACACTTGGCGCTTGGGGTCTTGGCTGGGAGGTCTGGCTCAACGGCATGGAGGTTACTCAGTTTACATACTTCCAGCAGGTAGGTGGCATTGAGGTAGATCCTGTTCCTGTTGAGATTACCTATGGTCTTGAGCGTATTGCTATGTATGCTCAGGGTGTTGATTCCGTCTATGACCTGGTTTGGAGCTACCTGCCAGACGGCACTCCAATGACATATGGCCAGGTATTCCTTGAGAACGAGCGCGAGTTCTCAACCTACAACTTTGAGGTAGCCAATATTGAGCTTATGCGCGAGAAGTTTGACGAGTATGAGGCAGAGTGCCATAGCTGCCTTGAGCGCAAGCTTCCACTTCCTGCATATGACTGCGTTATGAAGTGCAGCCACGCATTTAACTTGCTTGACTCTCGTGGTGCTCTTTCTGCTGTTGAAAGAGCTAACTATATTCTTCGTGTTCGCACTGTTGCTAAGGCATGCTGCGAATCGTATTTGGAGGAGGTTGCTTCTAAGAAAGCACCTGCATCAACTACTCAGGAGGAGGTGGCTTAAATGGCTGAGGTTAGAGACTTCCTTTTTGAGATTGGTTCTGAAGAGATGCCTTCTGCTCCATTGCAGAAAGCTATTGCTCAGTTCAATAAGCTTGTAGTTTCTGGACTTAAAGACTCTGGTTTGTCATTTGGAGAGGTTAAGATCCTCTCGACACCTCGTCGTTTAACCGCCTACGTTAAGGATGTTGCTGAGGCTACAGAAGAGATTTCTGAGGTTAAGCGTGGTCCTAAGGCAGAAATTGCTTTTGATGCAGAGGGTAAGCCAACCAAGGCTGCTGAAGGATTTGCTCGTAAGTGCGGCGTAAGTGCTGATGCACTGACCCGCCGTGTAGATACCGATGGTCACGAGTACGTTTTTGCGGAGCTCAACATTCCTTCAGTTCCTGCTACAAAGATCCTTTCTGAGCTGGCAACTTCTTGGATTGCTGCTCTTGACTGGCCTCGCAGCCAGCGCTGGGGCTCTTTCCACGAGCGTTATGTTCGCCCTGTTCGTTGGCTTTGCGTCCTCTTTGGTTCAGAGATTGTTCCTGTTACGTACGCTGATGTAACTAGCTCAAACACCACCCAGGGTCACCGTGTTCTTGGGCCTGGTTACCATGAGGTAGCTACTCCAGCTGATTATGAGCAGGTGCTCAAAAACGCTGGTGTTTTGCTCCAGGAGCAGCGCAAAGACGTTATTCTCGCTGGCATTAAAGAAGTTGAGGCTGCACGCCCAGGATCTCATGTTGATATGCCCGAGAAGGTTTTTGAGGAGGTCATCAACCTTACCGAGTGGCCTCAGGTTCTTGTGGGCACCTTTGACAAGGAATTCCTTAACGTTCCTTCAGAGATTATTACTGAGTCCATGCTCTCTAACCAGCGCTATTTCCCAATCTATGATGCTGAAGGCAAGCTGACTCGAGAGTTTATTGTGGTTTCAAACGCAGATCCATCTTGCGCAGAGCGCGTCATTGACGGCAACGAGCGTGTTGTTCGTGCTCGTCTCGACGACGCTAAGTTCTTCTTTGAGGAGGACTTGAAGCATACGCTCGACGAGTTTGCTCAGCGTCTAGAGACCGTTGTCTTCCAGGAGAAGCTTGGCACGGTTCTGCAGAAGACCCAGCGTATGGAGGCTCTTGCTGCAGAGATTGCGCTTGACGAGACTTCCAACAAAGAAGAGGCTGAGCTTGCTGCTCGCGCCGCTCACCTTGCCAAGGCAGACCTTGTCAGCCAGGCGGTTGTCGAGTTCACCAGCCAGCAGGGCGTCATGGGTGGCTACTACGCAGAGGCAGCTGGCGAGAAGGGCGATGTAGCTGCAGCTATTCGCGAGCACTATCGTCCTCGCTTCGCTGGCGACGAGCTCCCAAGTGGCCAGATTGGTCGCTTTGTAGCTATTGCTGACAAGCTTGATACCATCTGTGGCATCTTTGCTATCAACGAGCCGCCAACTGGCTCTTCCGATCCTTACGCTGTTCGTCGTGCAGCAATTGGCGTCATTGCGCTGGTCCGTTCTACATCCAACCTTGACCTCAAGAAGCTTATTGCAAGCTCTCTGGAGCTTTACCGCCAGCAGGGTCTTGCTGTTGACGAGTCTGTTCAGTCCCAGGTTGAGCAGTACTTTATTGGCCGCCTTGCATCTATTGCTAAGGACGAGAAGATCTCTGCAGATGCTATTGAGGCTGTCAGTGCAATTGGTGTTATCAATCCTGATGAGTTCCTTCAGCGTGCTCGCGCACTTGATGAGGCGCGTCAGAACGAGCCTGAGCTCTTTGAGGATCTTGCTACTGCTTATGCACGTGCAGCTCACCTCAGTGACGCCTCTCTTGGTGTAGAAGTTGATACAGAGCTTCTCACTGAGCCAGAGATGTCATTGCTCGCTGCCTGCGAAGAGGGCCAGAAGCAAGTGGCTGCTGCTCTTGCTGGTGCAGACTATGCTGCTGCTGTTTCTGCGCTGTCTCAGCTACGTGAGCCAATTGATATTTTCTTCGACAAAGTACTTGTCATGGATGAAAATGATACCGTTCGCCGAAATCGTTTGCGTCTTTTGAACAAGTTTGCCCAGGTATTTAGTAATGTCGCCGATATTAGTGTGCTTTCTCGCAAAAAGTAGGGTACGCTTAGATTGATAAATGTTTGTATCTTTCTGAATACTTGACTGAAAGGGTTACAGCATGAGCGCACTTGACATTGATAACAACTCTCTTGGTGATGGTCTGCCTATCGTCTACGTTTTGTCAGACTCTCGCGGAGAGACCGGTGCCGCAGTAGTTAAGGCTGCTGCTGCTCAGTTTGGTGATGAATCCGTAGAGATTGTAAGGGTTCCAAATATTCATAACGTTGAAGACGTTCGCGCGTATTTCAATGAGCATGAAGACGAGGATCGCCCTCGTGCAGTCTTCCACACCTTTGCAGATGGCTCTCTCAGAAGAGAGATTCGTCGTGAGCTTGATCAGCGCCTCATCCCATCAATCGATCTTCTGGGACCAGCAGTAAACGTTATTTCTACGCTTACGGGTGAAGAGCCAAGTCATGCAATTGGCGCTTTCTTTGAGGGAGTTACACGCTAAGAGAGTGCTGACGCCTCAAAATATCAAAAAGTTAAATGAGCATCCACTTTGGGTGCTCATTTTCTTTATGGAGAATTTCACAATTTGCAACCATAAGTTTGTAAATCATTCTGTGAACGGTCGATATTGACCGCTCACCGTTATTTTGTTCAGATGAATGGCGTAGGTTGGTAACATACTATGAATGTGAGGACAGAACCTACTTTGTTTGGTTTGATGTCTTTGCGTTCAATTGTGTTGGTGCACGCTTTGCGTGTGACAGTTTGAGAGTTTGGAGTGTTATGTCCGAGAAGCACGTTTACAGCTTCGGAAAGGACCACGCCGGTAACGATGTTACTGAGGTCGCTGGCGCATCCGTAGAAGAGGCAAAGTGGATTGTTGGTGGCAAGGGTGCAAACCTTGCAGAGATGTCTAAGATTGGTCTGCCTGTACCTCCAGGATTCTCAATTACTTGCCAAACTTGCGTTGCTTATTCCAACAACGGCAACGTCTGGCCTGAGGGCGTCACTGATGAGATTGACGCCGCAATGGCAACTCTTGAGGAGCGCATGGGCAAGAAGCTCGGCGATGCAGAAGATCCGCTGCTTGTCTCCGTCCGTTCCGGTGCTCCATTCTCCATGCCTGGCATGATGGACACTGTTCTTAACCTTGGTCTTAACGATGAGTCCGTTCAGGGCCTTATTAAGCAGACTGGTAATGAGCGCTTTGCTTGGGACTCTTACCGTCGTTTTGTTCAGATGTTCTCCGGCGTTGTTATGGGCGTCTCTGGACAGCTCTTTGAGGACGCAATTGCTGCTAAGAAGGCCGAGAAGGGCGTTAAGCTTGATACAGAGCTGGACGCAAATGACCTTCGTGACCTTGTAACTTGGTTCAAGGGCATCTTTGCTGCAAACGTTGACGTTAAGGAGCACCCAGAGGTCTCCAAGAACGGCTACGCTGTCTTCCCATCTGATCCTTATCTTCAGCTCCGCCTTGCTGAGCAGGCAGTCTTTGGTTCTTGGATGAACGACCGCGCAATCCTTTACCGCAAGCAGAACAAGATTCCTGATGAGCTTGGTACTGCAGTTAACGTTCAGGTCATGGTCTTTGGTAACAAGGGTGAGACTTCTGCAACTGGCGTTGCATTTACTCGTAACCCTGCAGATGGTACTAACGAGCGCTACGGCGACTTCCTGATCAACGCTCAGGGCGAGGATGTTGTTGCTGGTATTCGTAACACAGAGCCTATTGCAGACCTCGTTAAGGTTCCTGCACTTAAGGAGGCAGGCGAGGAGCTCTTCCACGTCTTTGAGATTCTTGAGGATCACTACGCAGACATGATGGACATCGAGTTCACCATTGAGAATGGTAAGCTCTGGATGCTTCAGACTCGTGTTGGTAAGCGTACTGCTCTCTCTGCACTTAAGGTTGCAATTCAGATGTACGAAGAGGGCCGTATTACTAAGGAGCAGGCTGTTTCTCGTGTTGCTCCTGAGCAGCTCGATCAGCTTCTGCACCCACAGTTTGATCCTAACGCTGAGTATGAGACCATTGCTAAGGGTCTTAACGCTTCTCCTGGTGCAGCTGTTGGTGCTGCAGTCTTCTCTTCTGCAGACGCTGAGGCTTTTGCAGAGGCAGGCAAGCCTTGTATTCTTGTCCGTTGGGAGACCACTCCAGATGACCTCCACGGCATGGTTGCTGCAGAGGGCATCCTAACTTCCCACGGTGGCAAGACCAGCCACGCAGCTGTTATTGCTCGTGGTATGGGCGCTCCTTGCGTCTGCGGTGTTGATACACTTCGCATTGACGCTGCTAACAAGCGCTTCACCGTTGCTGATTCCGGCCTTGTTGTTAACGAGGGCGATGTAATCTCCATCGACGGTACCACTGGTGACGTCATCCTTGGTGCTGTTGAGCTTGTTCAGCCAGAGCTTTCTGGTGACCTTCAGACCATCCTTGCATGGGCAGATGAGGTCCGCCTTGACGAGTCCCGTGGTCGCGTCATTGGCGTACGTGCAAACGCTGATAACCCAGCAGATGCTCAGACTTCCGTTGATAACGGCGCTGAGGCAATTGGTCTTGACCGTACTGAGCACATGTTCCTTGGTGAGCGTAAGCACCTCATTCAGGACTTTATCCTTGCAGACTCTGAGGATGTTAAGCAGCTTGCTATTGAGCAGCTTGGCCGTGCTCAGAAGGGTGACTTCCTTGGTATGTTCAAGGTAATGGACGGCAAAGACGTTGTTGTCCGTCTTCTTGACCCACCACTGCATGAGTTCCTTGATTCCCCACGTGAGCTTGACGTTGAGATTGCTCATGATGAGGAGCAGGGTAAGGACGCCGCTGCAAAGCGTGCTCTTCTCGCTAAGTTTGATGCCTTCCAGGAGGCAAACCCAATGCTCGGCCTCCGTGGCTGCCGCCTCGGCCTTGTCTACCCAGAGCTCAACGTTATGCAGGTCCGTGCTATCGCAAGCGCAGCTGCAGAGCTCAAGCGCGTTGGTCTTGACCCTCGTCCAGAGATCATGGTTCCTCTGGTTGGCTTCGAAGAGGAGCTCATCCAGGTCCGTGAAGAGGTTGAGGAGACCATCAAGCAGGTTGCGGATGAGTACGGTGTTGAGCTCAACATCCCAGTTGGTACCATGATCGAGCTCCCACGTGCAGCTATCATGTCTGAGGAGATTGCTAAGCACGCAGACTTCTTCTCCTTCGGTACTAACGACCTCACCCAGACCTGCCTTGGCTTCTCTCGTGATGACGTTGAGTCCGCATTTATGCCTCTCTACCTTGAGCGCAAGATTGTTAAGACCAACCCATTTGCAACCCTTGATAAGGGTGTCGCAGAGCTTGTCCGTATGGGCGTTGAGGGTGGCCGTAAGGGTAATCCTAACCTCACCATTGGTGTCTGCGGTGAGACTGGTGGCGATCCAGAGTCCATCCACATGTACTACAACCTTGGTCTTGACTATGTCTCCTGCTCACCATACCGTGTACCAATTGCACGTCTTGCTGCAGCACAGGCTAAGATTCAGGCTAACGGTGGTCCACAGAAGATTGCTACTAAGTAGGTTTTCTTCTAGACACACTGCAACAAACTCTAGAGGGCGGCTTCGGTCGCCCTCTTTTGCTAGATAGTAATATCCTGCTATTATGTGATAAAGATGCAGGTACAAGGAGGTTCTATGTTATCCATTAGACGAGAAGATCTTGAAGCTCGCGAGCATCAAATCTTATCTCCTGAAGCGGCTTTTTCTGATCAAAGTAAAGGTCGTGCGATTGCAGAGGAACCTGACCAGTACCGTACCTGTTATCAGTGTGATAGAGACCGTATTTTGCATAGCAAGAGCTTCAGAAGACTTGCTCACAAGACACAGGTTTTTCTCGCCCCAGAAGGGGACCACTATAGGACTCGTCTTATTCATACGCTTGAGGTTTCTCAGATTGCACGCTCAATTGCGCGTCCTCTTGGCTTAAACGAAGACCTGACTGAGGCAATTGCACTTGGACATGATTTAGGTCATACACCGTTTGGCCATATTGGCGAGAAGGCGCTTTCGCACGCCATTAGTCTGTATAGGGGAATGGACCCCGATGCTCCAGAAAATGAGTATATTTTTGCTCATAATCAGCAGAGTGCCCGCATTGTTGAGTATCTGGAGAAAGACGGTCAGGGTCTTAATCTTTCTCATGAGGTTATTGATGGTATTAGATGCCATTCAGGTAATCTACGTGCAGAAACAGCAGAAGGAAGAATTGTTGCCATTTCGGACCGCATTGCGTATGTAACGCACGATATTGATGACGCAAAACGAGCAGGACTTCTTTCGGAGGAGTATCTTCCAACTGAAGCTCGAGAGGTTCTTGGAAATAGCTCACCTGAGCGCATTGAAAACATGGTTCACGATATTGTCTCTGAGAGCTCTCGCGTAGGCGACATTAAAATGACCGACTCCATGTGGGGCGCCATGATGACCATGAGAGCATTCCTGTTTGCTAATCTGTACGCATCAGGAGACGCAAAATACGAAGAACCCAAGGCATATGACCTCATCATTGAGCTGTTTGATTACTTTGTTAACCATTTAGATGAGGTTCCTGCAGAATACAAGTGTCATGACTTTGATCATCCAGAAATCCAAGTAGCAGATTACGTGTCTGGTATGACCGATAGATATGCAACCAGAGTGTTTGAAGATCTTCGCCTGCCTCGTTCCTGGGGTAAAAGAAGATATGTAAAGTAAGTTTTATCCAAATTAGCCCTTGTACAGTGGAAAGTATTCACGTATACTTTCCGTCTGTGTGTTAACTATGTGTCGTTCGCAGGGGCGTCGGCACCTCTAGAGATGAGGAAACAATGGACTACATTCGCGCTATTGAGCGTCAGCAGATCCGCGAGGACATTCCTGAGGTCCGCGTTGGTGACAACGTAAAGGTTCACTATCGCATTGTCGAGGGTGACCGTACTCGTGAGCAGGTCTTCCAGGGCGACATCATTCGTCTTTCCGGCGAGGGTTCCCGTGAGACTTTTACCGTTCGTAAGATCAGCTTTGGCATTGGTGTTGAGCGTACTTTCCCACTTCACTCACCAAAGATTGCTAAGCTTGAGGTTCTTCGCCACGGTGTTGTTCACCGCGCTAAGCTCTACTTCCTGCGCGATCGTGTTGGTAAGGCTGCTCGTCTTCGCGAGAAGCGCTAATCAACTTCATATGCTCTTTAAAGCCGCCTCCGGGCGGCTTTTTTAGTACCATAGTCGTGTGGTTTGGAGAAAACATGGCTGATTCTGCTAAAGATATACTTGCTCGTTTAAGCGATGCCCCAGAGACTGAGGTATACGAACTCATAGCTCGTTATAGCGAGGACCCTCGTAAACAGGTTATCAAGGCTCTAGAATCAGCTAAAAAGCGCATTGAAAAAGAACATGCCGAGAAGGCCCGTGTAGAAGAAATGTATCGCTTTCAGAAGGAGCTTTCTGGAGGCGGACTAGTTGTTGGTGTTGATGAGGTTGGTAGAGGCTCTGTAGCTGGTCCTTTAACGGTTTGTGCGGTATGTTTGCCAGAAGACCCCATCATCTATGGACTAAACGATTCCAAAAAATTAACCGCAACAAAACGAGAGATTTTAGCGGCACAAATTCAAGAAGTTGCTACCGCAATTGGCATTGCTCACATTGCTCCTCAAAGAATTGATGAAGTTGGTATGGCACAGTGTTTAAGAGATGCTATGCTTCAGGCTGTTAAAAACACAGGTATTGAGCCTGACTGCGTCTTGATTGATGGAAATCCCATGCACATCCATCCTAAAGAAAAGACTCTTGTTAAAGGTGATGCGCGCATTGCGTCTATTGCTGCTGCCTCAATTGTGGCAAAGGTTACAAGAGACGCTCTTATGGTGGCCTATGACGAGGAGTACCCCGGCTATCACCTGGCAGAATGTAAAGGATATGCCTCTGCTGAACACATTGAAGCTATTGGTGAGATGGGACTTTCTCCCATACATCGTGCGTCGTTTTGTGGAAACTTTGTTAAGACGCAAAGACTGTTTTAATACATCCAATTTAAGCTATCAGATTAACTTTCAGACGCAAACAGGGACCCGTTCATTCTAAGAGGATTGAACGGGCTTTTTCTTTAGCCGCAAGTCCGTAATATCAAATTTTTTACTTTCGTCAGAATCATTACGCTGTTTAGACAGACAGCAGTCAAGTTAGTGTCAAAGTGCTCCTGCAAACTGAACTCTCCCACAATGAAAGGAGAGTTATGAGCAAGAAAGACACAAGTAAGCATGCAGACGCAACATCTAACGAGGTAGAGGAGAAGCCTGTTCCACAGAAAGAGCCAAAGGCTCTGGATAAGAGTCCTCAGGAGGATGACGAACAAGAGGGAAGAATCCCACTAGAAGAGATGTCTTCTCGTCAAATTGGCGAGAAGGGCGAGGAGATTGCTGCAAAATACCTCATCAAAAGAGGATACAAAATTATCCAAACTAACTGGACGTGTCAGATTGGTGAGGTTGATATTGTTGCTCAAGATGACGATAACGTTGTGCTTGTTGAGGTAAAGACAAGACGCATCCTAAACAAAGACGATAGCATCATGCCTGAGCTTGCGGTAAACAAAGCAAAGCAGGAAAAATACAGGACGCTTGCGCTTATGTATGCAGCGCTTCATCCGGCGCTCACTTCAATTAGGTTTGATGTTGTTGCTATCAATTTGGTAGCTCCAAGTACGGCAAGCTTGAGGCATTTAATTGGGGCTTTTAGCTGGGACGAGCAATGAGCCAAACAACCATTTGCGTTCATACCGCAACTCTTAGAGGAATTGAGGCAATACCTGTAGATGTGGAAGTGGGTATTTCAGGCGGCATACCTGGAATAACCATCGTAGGAATGCCTGACAGCTCCATTATGGAATCTCGTTCTCGTGTGCGCTGCTCACTAAAAGCTGTTGGTTTTACCATCCCTCGATTGCTGGTAACAATCAATTTGACGCCTGCGGATATAAAAAAGACAGGTACTGGATTTGATTTGCCTATAGCCGTTGCTATTCTTGCAGCTACTGGACAGATTCCTCAAGAGATTGTGCATAACAGGCTGTTTGTTGGAGAACTCTCATTAAACGGCAAGATCTCTTCAGTGAGAGGCATGGCAGCGTATGCAATGCTTGCTAAGAAACTGGGAATGAAACTAATCTCCTCTTCAGATTGCAATTTGTTTGGTTCTGACTGGAGTCACGTCATAGGAATTCAATCATTGCTCAATTTGAGTTTGAGAGATCAATCATTCTGTAAGCCATTGGTTCAGCATAAGCATTCTGTTGAAACAGCAATGCTCAGCGAGAATTTAGACTTTGAAGAGGTAATTGACCAGGAATTAGTCAAGAGAGCTATCGTAATCGCAGCTACAGGAAACCTGGGGATGCTTATGATTGGCCCGCCAGGTGCAGGTAAAACAATGCTTGCTAAAAGAATTCCAACTATCCTTCCAGAGCTCTCTAAAGAAGAGCGCGATGAGGTATTGCTCATACATTCTGTAGCGGGGTGTGAAACAGATTCTATTCAAGCAGGTGTACGGCCCTTTAGGTCTCCTCATCATTCAGCTTCTGTAGCAGGCATGATTGGAGGTGGCAGACCTGTCATCCCAGGCGAAATTTCTCTTGCCCATAAAGGTGTGCTCTTTTTAGATGAACTGCCCGAGTTTGCTTCTAATACGCTGCAGGTTTTACGTCAGCCAATCGAAGATGGATATGTACGTCTTGCGCGAGTGGATGGCATCTATAAGTTTCCTTCTCAGTTCCAGCTCATCGCTGCAGCTAATCCCTGTCCCTGCGGATATTTTGGAGATAAAACTCACACCTGCAAGTGCTCTCCAGGAAAGATTTCTACGTATCAATCAAAAATTGGAGGTCCTTTAATGGATCGAATAGATATTGTGTGTGATGTAGCTCGACCTTCTTCTGATCGAGTAATTCAAGGTGAGCTAGGACTCACTTCAGCAGGTATGCGCTCACTTGTTGTCTCTGGCAGAGACTTTGCTTCTTGGCGAGAAACCCGTGGAGTAGATGGCACTTCTCGCCAAAAGTACGTGGAGAGCTTTGATGAATCGGCATTGCAGCTGCTTCATAGATTTGCTCGTGGACTTCATTTAGGAGGTAGGGCAATAACGCGTACCTGCAGAGTTGCAAGGACTATCGCAGATATTGCTCACCACGAAAAAGTGACAAAAGACGACGTATCTGAGGCAGTTGCCTATAGGTCTCGTTCTTTGGAGTAGCAATGGAGAAATGGGAGATTTCATCAGAAGATGAGGACTATCCAAAAGAATTGCTACTGCTCAACCATCCGCCTGAAATTATCTATGGAATGGGAGATAGAAGCGTTTTGCAACAACCTTGTATGTCTGTAATTGGGGCTCGTAGGGCCACCCCATACGGCATGGCAATTGCAGAAATGGCTGGCAGATGCGCTGCAGATAACAATATTGTGGTGGTATCTGGTGGAGCTCTTGGCTGTGACTACACTGCGGGTATGGCTTCTCTTAATGCTGGCGGAAAGACTGTTGTAGTGGCAGGCTGTGGTGCAGACGTGACATATCCAACTTCTTCTTTAGAGCTTTTTGAAGCAGTGCGAGAAGGAAGGGGAGCAGTCATTTCTTTAGATAAGTGGGGAACGCCTCCTAGACGTTATGCCTTTCCTAGAAGAAATGCAGTTATTGCAGCATTAGGTAAAGTGCTCTTGGTAACGGAAGCAGGGCTTTGCTCAGGCACCATGAGTACTGCTGAGTTTGCTAACTCTCTTGGTAAAACTATTTATGCAATACCCGGGTCTATCTTTTCTCCAGCTTCTGCTGGTACCAATAGACTTATCTCTGAAGGTGCTCAAATTATTCCTGACGAGACATCATTGGGCCTTGCAATTTCTTTAGATTTTGATTGTTTGGTTCAAGAACAAATGAAGCATGATAAGAAGTTAACACCGCTTTTATCTGCTCTTATAGCTTCTCCTTCAAGACCAGAAGAGCTTGCATGGAGGTTGTCAGAAAACGTTCTTACTGTGCTTAATTCTCTAACTGATTATGAAGCTCGTGGAATGGTAAAAAGATTACCGGATGGAAGGTATACTCCTTCTAAAGACTTTTATTTGGACTCGTAGTGTGTGATAGGTGAAAAATGACGCAAAAAGTTACGGTAGTAGGCGCTGGTTTAGCTGGAAGTGAATGTGCCTTACAGCTTGCTTCTCGTGGTATTTCTGTAGAGCTCATTGAGCAGCGTCCTGTTGTGTCTTCTCCAGCGCATCACACAGACATGTTTGCTGAACTGGTATGCTCCAACTCTTTGAAATCTACTAAAGAAGACTCTGCAGCTGGAATTTTAAAGTCAGAGCTTAAGAAGATGAACAGTTTTCTGCTTCGTATAGCAGAAGAAAACTCTGTTCCTGCAGGTGGCGCGCTTGCGGTAAATAGGGAAGAGTTTTCAAAAGCAGTAACTGAGCAGATTAAAAATCACCCCAACATCACTGTGACTCATGCAGAGGTTACAGAGCTTACTGATGAGCCAACAGTTATCGCTGCAGGCCCTCTGTGTTCTGATAGCTTGTACCAGGCTATTTCTAAGCGTGTGGGAACTGACAGAATGTCGTTTTTTGACGCAGCAGCACCTATTGTCTCTGAAGAGTCAATCGACCGCTCAATTGCATTCTCCCAGTCTCGTTATGAGGATTTAGGAATTGGCGATTACCTTAATTGCCCTATGAATAAAGAGGAATACGACACATTTGTAGAGGAGTTACTGTCTGCTAAACGTGTTATTGGCCACGATTTTGAGCAATCCGATTTGTTCCAGGCATGTCAGCCAATTGAGGAAGTGGCAAGAACAGGACATGATTCAATTAGATTTGGAGCGCTAAAACCTGTTGGACTTATTGATCCCAGAACAGGTAAACGTCCCTGGGCGGCAGTTCAGCTTCGTGCAGAAAATACAGCTAAAACAGCATTTAACCTGGTTGGTTTTCAGACAAACCTTACCTGGGGAGAGCAAAAACGCGTATTTACGCTCATCCCAGGCTTGGAGAATGCTGAGTTTGTTCGCTATGGCGTCATGCATAGAAACTCTTTTGTTGATTCTCCTCATGCGCTTGATAGGTCATTTGGAATTCCAGGCACTTCTACTATTCTTGCAGGTCAAATTGCAGGTACAGAAGGCTATGTTGAGGCGATTGCCTCAGGTTTGCTTGCAGCGCTTAACATGTACGCTCGTCTGTTAGACAAAGAGGAAGTCAAGCTTCCTTTAACAACCTCGTTTGGCTCTCTTGTGGGATATGCAACAAATCCAAATACCAAAGATTACCAGCCTATGCATGTTAACTTTGGAATTTTTGAGCCATTGGACGAGCACATTAAAAGAAAAGATGAGCGCCGCAAGAAGATGGCGGAGCGCGCTCATAAAGATTTTGATGAGTATCTTGCCTCTCGCCACGAACTCTTTGATAGTGTAAAGCGTGATTAATGTGGGTATTTCTAAAGTGCAGGTAAGTCACGTTGAACAATTTATTGAGTATTTAAGCAAGGTGAGGAATCTTTCTGAGAATACTTTAAGGTCATATCAAACTGATCTTTTAGCATTTGAGCAGTGGTGCAGTAGGGAAGGCGTTGAGGTAACTAAGGTTGATCACAGAAACCTTCGTTTGTATTTGGCTTACCTCAAACAAGCTCAATATTCAGCTAAAACGCTTAATAGGCACTTGTCTGCATTACGCGGTTTTTACAAGTGGATGCAGCGAGAAAAACTGATTGCAACTGATCCCGCTCTTGCACTTAGTAATCCTCGAGCGCCACGTAATCTTCCACATACCATGACTGACTCTGATGTAAGCAGACTTTTGGAATCATGTGATATTTCAATTACGGTAGGTCTAAGAGATAGAGCATTTCTTGAGTTCTTGTATGCAACAGGAGCGCGTATTTCTGAGGTGGCGTCTCTCACGCTTGAGCAGGTTGATTTGCAAAATGGAACAGTGCGTCTCTTTGGTAAAGGCTCTAAAGAGCGAATTGTTCCTCTCTATGAGTCTGCAGTTGAGTGGCTTAAGAAGTACCTTAGGTCTTCTCGCCCTACGCTCTTGTTAAAAGACAAATCAGGGCGTGCACATTCAGCTCTTTTTATTTCTGTCAGAGGAAATGACATGAGCGCTGATTCTTTGCGCAAGGTTTTCTCGTCGTATTTAGTGGCTGCAGGACTAGACAGCTCACTTTCTCCACATGCAATGAGGCATACGTACGCCACGGAGCTTCTTGGCGGTGGAGCAGACTTGCGTATTGTCCAGGAACTTTTAGGCCATGAGTCGCTCTCAACTACGCAGGTTTATACACATTTGTCAGTTGATAGGCTTAAAGAAGCGGCAAAGGCAGCTCATCCAAGATCAAAATAAACCGTGCTTTGTTACTGAAGATCTTGTGCTTGGAAGCTTGATGTATTTGTGCAGTATTTGTAGAGGTTATGGTCTAAATTCTTTATAGACGTAGCCCTCGTTTTCCTGTTATACTTTCAAAAGTTGTGTAGAAGCACAACATGCTGTTACCAAACAGCACAAAATCGCACGTACGACTACTTGTTTGCCGTGGTGCCTAACGCTAAGCCAGGTGTTGGGTGGTTTTAACAAGGTTTGAACTCGTACGGAGGAACAACCAATGGAGGTAAAAATGGCTGCAAAGATTACTATTCAGACTCTTCTGGATGCTGGTTGCCACTATGGTCACCAGACTCGTCGTTGGAACCCTAAGATGAAGCCATACATCTTTGGTGAGCGCAACGGCATTTACATTCTTGACCTTAAGCAGACCATGCTTGGCGCAGACGCTGCTTATACTTTCCTGAAGAATGTTGCATCTAAGGGTGGCCGCGTTCTCTTCGTCGGCACCAAGAAGCAGGCTCAGGAGCCAATCGCTACTGAGGCAGCTCGTGCAAACATGCCTTACATCAACCAGCGTTGGCTTGGCGGTATGCTGACCAACTTTGTCACCATGCGTTCCCGCATTAAGCGCCTTGAGGAGCTTGAGGCAATGGTAGAGGACGGCCGTATGGCAGCCCTTCCTAAGAAGGAGCAGGCTCTTAAGAACAAGGAGCTTCTGAAGCTTCAGCTTAACCTCGGTGGCGTCCGTGATATGACTTCTCTTCCACAGGCTCTCTTTGTTGTTGACTCCAAGCGTGAAGAGAACGCAATCCGTGAGGCAAACCGTCTTCACATTCCAGTTGTCTCCCTGCTTGACACCAACTCTGATCCAGATGTTGTTGATTACGGCATTCCTGCAAATGACGATGCTATTCGTTCCATTTCTCTTATGTGCCAGCTTGCTGCAGACGCAATTCTTGCAGGTAGCGGCAAAGAGCAGATTTCTGCTGAAGAGATGGGCGCTGAGTCCGAGACCCCAGCTGCTGAGTAACTCTTAGCAACGGGTTAAATAATTTAGTTATTCAGTAGATTTTTGGGAGGAAAACATGGCAGAGATTACCGCAGCACTTGTTAAGCAGCTTCGTGATATGACCAGCTCTCCTATGATGGAGTGCAAGAAGGCACTCGTCGAGGCTGAGGGCGATATTGAAAAGGCAGTAGATATTCTTCGTACTATGGGCGTTGCTAAGGCAGTTAAGCGTGCTGGTCGTGACACCAACGAGGGTACCATTGCTACCTTCATCAGCCCAGACGGCAAGACTGGCGCAATCCTTGAGCTCTCCTGCGAGACTGACTTTGTAGGTACAAACCCACAGTTCACCGGCTTTGCTGGCGATCTTGCTGCAGTTGTCGTTGAGAGCAACCCAGCTGACGTTGAGGAGCTCAAGGCTGCTAAGCTTGGCGACGAGACCGTTGACGAGGCAATCACCGATAAGATCCACAACATCGGCGAGAACATGCGTGTTCTTCGTTTCCAGCGTGTTGAGGCTGCAAACGGCGCTCTTGCTAGCTATATCCACCTTGGTGGCAAGCTTGCTGACATTGTTACCTTTGAGTTCAACAAGCCAGAGACCGCTGAGTCTCAGGACTTCAAGAACTTTGCACACGATGTTGCAATGCAGGTAGCTGCAGCTGCTCCAGTTGCTGCTCGCCGTGAGGATGTTCCACAGGACATCGTTGATCACGAGCTCTCCATTTACAAGGCACAGGCTGCTGAGTCCGGCAAGCCTGAGGCTATTCAGGAGAAGATGGCTTACGGTCGTCTCGAGAAGTACTATAAGGAGTATGTCCTTACTGAGCAGGCATTTGTTAAGGACCCAGATATGACCATTTCTGAGTACGCAAAGCTGCTCTCCAAGAAGGTTGACGACGAGGTTAAGATTGTCAGCTTCGTACGTTTTGCTTTTGGTGAAGAGTAAGACTTTTTACTTCAATTATTTTGAGCCGGTTGTCTTCAACCGGCTCTTTTTTTACCGCGATTCCTGCAAAACTTACGGTGTCGTTTGTTAAAATTATTACAACTATGGCAAACGGAGAGAGCGAGGAAGCTTTGTCTTCAGCTAAATACAAAAGAGTACTTTTAAAGCTTTCTGGTGAAGCATTGATGGGTGAGCAATCCTTTGGCATTGACCCTTCAATTCCAGAAATGCTTGCTAAAGAAATTAAGCCTGTTTGGGAGTCTGGTGTTCAGGTTGCCATTGTTGTTGGTGGCGGAAACATCTTTAGAGGCGTTTCTCAGGCAGCTGCTGGCATGGATCGTGCCCAGGGCGATAACATGGGCATGCTTGCAACAGTAATCAACGCTCTCTCACTTCAGGATTGTTTTGAGCGCAATGGCATGGATTGCCGTGTTATGAGTGCAATTTCCATGGCTCAGGTTGCAGAGCCTTATATTCGCCGTCGTGCTATTAGGCACCTTGAGAAGGGTCGTATTGTCATCTTTGCTGCAGGTACCGGTAACCCTTACTTCACTACTGATACTGCTGCAGCTCTTCGCGCTTGCGAGATTGGTGCAGAGGCTCTGATGAAGGCAACAAAGGTAGATGGTATTTACGACTGCGATCCAGTTACTCATGCAGATGCAGTTAAGTTTGACACTGTCACCTACAAAGATGTTCTCGCCAAAGAACTTAAGGTTATGGACGCTGCAGCAATTGCGCTGTGCAAAGACAATAAGATGCCAATTCTTGTATTTGACATGCAGTCTGAAGGCGTTTTCATGAAGGCAATTTCCGGAGAAGAAGTCGGTACTACTGTCGTTGAGGAGGACTAATGAGCGTTCATTCTGATAAAGCTAAGCAGTCTATGGAGAAGTGCATCGAGGCACTTAAGAATAACTTTGGTCGTGTTCGTACTGGTCGCGCAAATCCACATGCGCTTGATCACATCAAGGTAGACTACTATGGTCAGCCAACCCCAATTTCTCAGCTTGCAGCTATCAAGGTTCCTGAGGCATCTATGCTGCTTGTTGAGCCATGGGATAAGACTGCTCTAAAGAGCATCGAGAAGGCCATTGAGACTTCTGACCTTGGTATTACTCCATCTAATGATGGCTCTGCTATCAGGCTTCCTTTCCCAATGCCAACCGAGGAGCGCCGTCGTGAGCTTGCTAAAGAGTGCTCTCAGATTGCTGAGGAAGCTCGCGTAGCTGTTCGTAACGTCCGTCGTGACATTAATGGCAAGATTGAGCGCGATGAGGAGCTATCTGAGGACGATCAGAAGCGCGAGAAGAACGGTATTCAGAAGCTGACCGATACCTATATTGCACAGATCGAGTCTCTTCTTAAGACCAAGACTTCAGAAATCATGGAGATTTAAGTGCAGTTTGATACAGACAAACTCGTCCAGTATTTCTCTGACGCACCAGAAGATATCAGTCTCTCTGATATCAATTTAGAAACTATTCCATCTGCCGTTTCCATCATTATGGATGGAAACGGTAGATGGGCTACGGCTCGTGGACTTGACAGAACCGAAGGTCATAAGGCCGGTGTTCTTTCTTTGCGTGAGGCTGTTACTACAAGTGTGCGCCTTGGATTGGACGTTCTGTCAGTTTATGCATTCTCCACAGAAAACTGGAAACGTCCTCAACGTGAGGTTGACTTGCTCATGCGTCTGTTTGCAGAGACGCTTCTTAAAGAACTTCCACTATTCCACCAAGAGAACGTTAAGCTGCGTTTCTTTGGTGACCTTGAGGCTTTGCCAGAGAAGACCCGTAAGACCTTCCAGCGCGGACTTGATGAGACCGCACAAAATACCGGTATGACGTTTGCGCTGGCTGTTAACTATGGCTCTCGTGCAGAGCTAACCAGGGCAGCTGTTCTTCTCGCCAACCAAATTGCTGAAGGCAGCGTGTCTGTTGACTCGGTGACTCCAGCAGACCTTGAGAAGAACCTCTATACAGCAGGACTTCCTGATCCAGACCTTTTGATTCGCACGTCAGGAGAGCTCAGGCTTTCTAATTATTTGCTATGGCAGCTGGCTTACTCGGAGCTGTATGTTACGCAAACTTACTGGCCTGACTTCTCTAAGTGGGATTTTTTACGCGCCATTAAGGACTATCAGAGTCGCGAGAGGCGATTCGGAGGAGTGAAATAGTGGTGGACAATACGCGCGATTCCAAAAAGCCTACTTCCAGGATTGATACTGACTCTCAGCTTAATCCTGAAGAAACAGGTAGTGTTGGAATTGATAGACAGATAGAAAAGCTGGAGATTCGTCGCTCACTTAAAGAGCTGCAGAGAGCCGCTGGTAACCTCATGGGTCAGCGAGTTCGTGGCGTTACCGAAAAGCTTTTGACCAGAACTCTGTCTGGCGTAGTTTATGCAGCTATTGTGCTTGCTGCTCTGTTTGTGGGCAAAGAAGCCACTATTGTTTTGATTGCTGGTATGGGATGGCTGTGCTGCTCTGAGTTCTTCCACATCTGTCGCATGGGCGGACGTATGCCAAACGAGCCTCTTGGCCTTGTTTTCTCGCTTATTTTCCCCATAATTGCGTATTTTGGTCACGTTTTTCCGCTGGCATTCTCCTTGCTTTTGATCATCCTTTGTGGACTTTGGTATGTCTTTACGCCGCGAGCAAACCTTGCAGATGTAGCGGTTACGGCCTTTGGACCACTGTATACCTCGCTTTCACTTTCAACGGTAGTGCTTCTAAGGTCCACAGAGCCAAGTTTTTCTATTCCTTGGATTACGCTTGCCGTCATGCTCTCAGTGTGGGCTAACGATTCATTTGCGTATTTGTTTGGATCCAAATTTGGCAAGCATAAACTGGCGCCAAGAATTTCTCCTAATAAGAGCTGGGAAGGCTTCTACGGTGGTCTTTTAGGTTCAATGCTTGTGTGGTTCTTGATGGCAGTTTTTGGTGCAATTAATATGAATCCACTGTTTGCGCTGCTCTTTGGTGTAACAGAAGGCATCTTCTCTGTTGTTGGAGACCTCTTTGAGTCTCGCATTAAGCGAGGAGTGGGCCTCAAGGATTCTGGTTCAATTATGCCTGGTCATGGTGGTCTACTTGATAGAACCGATTCGATGATTTTTGGAACTATGGCGGCGTTTCTTCTCTTCCAGCTTGCCGTGCTCTTTAGCCAGGTCAAGCTACCTATTGCGCTGCCGTTTGGAGCATAGGTTTTGAGCATTTTTGAAGATACCGCGCCTCGTGCTGTAAGGCATGAGCCTCTGCGTGTTGCTGTCCTTGGAGCTTCGGGTTCTGTGGGTATGCAGACGCTTGATGTATGCCGTCATTTCCCGCAAAAGGTGGAGGTTGCAGCCCTTGCGGTGAGGTCGTCGGTTGAGTTTGCCGTGAAGGCAGCAGCTGAGTTCAACTGCAAATACGTTGCCTTTGCCGATGCAAGTGTCAAGGGCAACGTTCTTCTCGACAGTTTGCCTCAAGGCTGCAAAGCAAGCTTTGGTCCTGAGGCTGTTCAGGCGCTTGCTGAGCTGGATGAGGTTGACTGCGTAGTCAACGCAGTAGTGGGAGAGGCCGGCATTTACGCTGGTCTGGCCGCTGTGAAGGCTGGCAAAGTGCTGGCTTACGCTAACAAGGAGTCAATTGTTGTTGGCGGAGACCTGCTGATGCCTCTGGTCAAGCCTGGTCAGCTCATCCCTGTTGACTCCGAGCATAGTGCCATCTTCCAGTGCCTTATTGGCGAGAACCCCGCTGACATCCAGAGGATTTGGCTTACCTGTTCTGGCGGTCCGTTCTTCGGATATTCTCGCGAACAGCTCAAACACGTCTCGGCCGACGACGCTTTGGCGCATCCAACCTGGAAGATGGGTGCCAAGATTACCATCGACTGTGCCACGCTCATGAACAAGGGCCTTGAGCTCATTGAGGCTCATCATCTCTTTGATACTCCAATGGACAAGCTTGAGGTGCTGGTGCATCGTCAGAGCCGCATCCACTCAATGGTTGAGTTTGTGGACGGTTCCGTAAAGGCGCAGCTTGGAGCCTCTGATATGAGACTGCCTATTCAGTTTGCGCTGAGCTATCCGCATCGTTGGCCGGCAATTGCTCAGCCGGTTGAGTGGCAAGAAACCGCTCCTCTCACAGGCGACTATGCTGACGAGAAAACCTTTGGATGCCTAGCTCTTGCTCGTCATGCAGGAACTGTTGGTGGAACGCTTCCTTGCATTATGAATGCAGCTAATGAAGTTGCTAACCATGCATTTAGACGAGGAAGATGTTCATTTCTTGATATTGAGCGCATTGTTGCAGAGACTATGAATGCCTCTGAAGTTCAAAGGGTAGAAGACCTTCAACAATTGACGCTTGTAGACGCAGAAGCACGAGCCTTAGCCCGTTCTTTTGTGGGATAGGAATTTAGAGATTTGTTAGCTATTCTTTCACCAATTTTTTGGGGACTTTTGGTCCTCTCGCTCCTTGTATTTGTTCACGAGGCTGGCCATTACGGTATGGCTCGACTGTGTGGCGTCCGTGTAACTGAGTTCTTCTTGGGCATGCCGTTCAAGTACAAGCTTTCTCATAAGAGCAAAAAATACGGTACCGAGGTTGGCGTAACGCCCCTTCTTTTTGGTGGCTATACGCGCATCTGTGGTATGGAAGGCCAGCTTGACGAGCTCCTGCCTCAGGCTCTGATGAGTGTTCAAAAAGCAGGCTCACTTGAGGTTGGTGCTCTTGCAGCAAAACTTAACTGTGAGGATGAGCGCGCCTACAATCTGCTGTACACCCTTGCAGACTGGGGCTCCATTGAGCTTGTCAAAGAGTCAGACGAGCTAGCGCACACCACGTTTCAGACGCTTGCACGAGACGCTGAGCTGCGCTGCGAGTATGACCGCGGACACAATTTTGAGCTGGAAGGCTCAACGGTAGCAGGGGAGCCTCGTGTTCCACAGATGCCCATTGAGGATTTCTTTGCTCAAGAGAAGACTCATACCTATGTTGGTGTAAATGTTCCCAAACGCTTGCTCATGATCTTGGGCGGACCTCTAGTCAATATTGCGCTGGCCTTTGTGCTGGTTGTTGGCTCTTTGATGTTTGTTGGCATTCCTGCTGCTCAGAATAAGGCTCAGCTGGGCTCTGTTGAATCTGGCTCTCTTGCTGCTATTTCAGGCCTTACTGCCGGAGACACTATTCTTACCTTTAACAAGGTAGAGGTACATACCTGGGAAGACCTTACTGCTGCTATCAAGGATGCAATGTCCAATGGAGGCAAGGATATCCCTGTCACGTATGAGCGCAATGGCATTCAACTTGAAACTACCATTAAACCTGTTTTGCGTTCTGACGATAAAATCATCGGCGTGTCACCCGTGATGACCATGTATCACTTCTCGTTTATTGACGCGTCTGCTGCAGCTGTATCGTATGCCGCGCAGGTTGGTCAGTTTGCGCTCAGACTGCTCATCCCAACGCAGACCATGGAAGTTCTCAATCAGTCGTCGTCTGTTGTAGGTATTTCTGTGATGGCTTCAGAAGCTGCTGCAGAGGGTTTCTCGACCCTTATTATGCTGGTAGCAGCTATTTCCATGTCACTTGGATTCATGAATCTTTTACCTATCCCACCTCTTGACGGTGGAAAGATTCTGATTGAGGTAATCCAGGTGATTATTAGAAAGCCTCTGTCTATCAAGGTTCAAAACATTTTGTCTTACATTGGACTGGCATTTTTCCTGTTTGTCTTTGTTGTTGCACTGAGAAACGATATTCTTCATTTACTTTTTAGGTAGCTGATTTTATGTCTGAGATTGCTCGCACAAAAACTCATCCCGTTATGGTTGGATCTGTCCAGGTTGGCGGCGGCGCTCCTGTTTCTGTTCAGTCTATGTGCACCACTAAAACAGATGATCCAGACGCAACGCTCCTTCAGATCAAAGGGCTTGCCGAGGCAGGGTGCGAGATTATTCGCGTGGCAATTCCAGACGCAAAGGCCTTGGATGGCTTTGAAGAGATTTGCAAATACTCGCCACTTCCTGTTGTTGCTGATATTCACTTTGACTATAAGCTGGCGCTTGAAGCGGCAAAGCGAGGTGCGGCAGCTCTTCGTATTAACCCAGGAAACATTGGCTCTATGGAGCGTGTTGACGCTGTCATTGAGGCAGCTAAAGAGGCTCATATTCCTATTAGAATTGGCGTTAACGCAGGCTCTCTTGCTAAAGAATTTGATACAAGACAAGATATGACCCTTGTCGAGAAACTCGTGGCATCGTCAAAGTCTTTTGTAGAGCATTTTTCTTCTCGCGGTTTTGACGACATTGTCTTGTCTGCAAAAGCTCACGATGTTCCCACTACACTTGCGGTATATCGAGCGCTTTCCAAGGAGCTTCCACAGATTCCTCTGCATGTAGGCGTTACAGAAGCCGGTGCGTTAAGGCAGGGAACGGTAAAGAATTCCGCTGCGGTGGGCATTTTGCTTGAGAGCGGTATTGGCGATACCATGCGCCTCTCTCTAACGGCCGATCCCGTAGAAGAAGTCCACGTAGCATGGGAGCTTCTTGCAGCCCTTGGTATGCGTCGCATTAAGCCAGAGCTGGTGAGCTGCCCTACCTGTGGCAGGTGTGGCGTTGACATGATTCCTATTGCAGAAGAAGTTACCAAGCGCCTGGATGGCGTTCGTGCTCCAATTTCTGTAGCAGTTATGGGATGCGTTGTTAACGGTCCTGGTGAGGCTAGGGGCGTTGACCTTGGCGTTGCCTGTGGCAAAGGTCAGGCAGTGTTGTTTGAAAACGGCAATCCTATTAGAAAAGTTCCTGAAGATAAAATTGTTGATGAGTTATTCGCCGAAATAGAGAATCGTTTTGGCAAAAAATAAGTAAACTATACGTATTACTTCATATTGAAAGGAAATAACCTTGAAGCACTGGATGCGCATGTCTTCTTTGTATGCTCCAACGCTCAAAGAAGACCCAGCTGAGGCCGTACTTGCAAGTCACCGCCTGCTCCTTCGTGCTGGCATGATCAGAAAGACCGCTGCGGGTCTTTACTCTTATCTGCCACTTGCATGGCGCTCTCTTTTAAAGATTGAGGCCATCATTCGCGATGAGATGGACGGTATTGGTGCTCAGGAGATTCTTGTTCCTATTATGACCCCCGCTGAGCTCTGGGAAGAGTCTGGTCGTTGGGATGTCTATGGTGATGAGCTCATGCGTATGCATGACCGTCATGATCGTCAGTTTGCTCTTGGCCCAACTCACGAGGAAACCTTCACAGACCTTATTAGAAATGAGCTTAAGAGCTATAAGCAGCTTCCTGTAACGCTCTATCAGATTCAGGATAAGTTCCGTGACGAGCGTCGTCCACGCTTTGGTCTTATGCGTGGCCGTGAGTTCATTATGAAAGACGGATATTCCTTCTCGGCAAATCAAGAGTCGCTGCAAGAGTGCTATGACCAGGAGAAGGTTGCTTACCAGAACGTTTGTGACCGCACACGTCTTAAGGCTCTGCAGGTAGTTGCAGACTCTGGTCAGATTGGTGGAGACACCTCTGTTGAGTTTATGGCGCTGGCAGAGGCTGGCGAGGCAAGTCTGGTCTACTGCGATTGCGGCTATGCTGCAGATACTGAGGCAGCCGCAGCAAAGATCAACGTAGAAGAGCGTGAGTCTGGCAAGATGTGTGAGATTCACACCCCTGGTATTGGCTCCATTGATGATGTTGCTGAGTTCCTTCACGTTTCACCAGCAGCAACTCGCAAGGCTCTTGCACTTGTTGACGGAAACGGTAAGCCAGTTGTGTGCTTTGTTCCAGGTACACATGAGCTCAATGAGGTCAAAGCTGAGCACGTCTTTGGTGACTATCACATGATGACCGATGAAGAGCTAGAAGAGTATGGCCTCATCAAGGGCTTCATTGGACCTGTTGGTCTACCTGAGGGCATTCGCGTTGTTGGAGACCTCTCTCTTGAGGATACTCAGTGGTGGCTCTGTGGCGCTAACAAGGCAGACTATCACCTTGATCACGTTGAGCTTGGCCGTGACTTTGAGATTAACGAGTGGAAAGACCTTGTCACTTCTCAGGAGGGCGATATTTGTCCTGAGTGTGGTCTTCCTCTGCATGCTGCTCGTGGTATTGAGGTTGGCCAGGTCTTCCAGCTTGGCACTAAGTACTCTTCGACTCTTAACGCCACCTTCACCGACGAAAACGGCGAGGATAAGCCTCTGGTTATGGGCTGCTACGGCATTGGTGTTTCCAGACTGCTTGCTGCTGTTGTTGAGCAATACAATGACGAGAAGGGCATCAAATGGCCAGTCTCTGTTGCTCCTTATGAGGTTTCTGTTCTATGTCTCTCTGACAAAGATCCAGAGATTTGGGATGCAGCGGGTGCTGTAGCTGACGCCTGTGTTGCAGCTGGTCTTGAGACTGTTGTTGATGATCGTGCAGAGCGTCCTGGCGTTAAGTTTGCAGATGCAGACCTTATCGGTTTCCCATGGCAGGTTATTGTGGGCAAGAAGGGCGTTGCTAACGGTATCGCAGAAGTCAAAGAGCGTGCTACCGGTGAGCGCTTTGAGGTTGCCCTTGATGAGGTTGCTTCTTGGTTGGCAGAGAAGATTCTTCCAGAGCGCGAGCTTTAAAATATACAACCAATTAGAAAATTGTCGAGAAAAACAGAGCTTTGGTTTGCTATAGTATTTTCCGCACCACGTTCGGGGAATTAGCTCAGCTGGGAGAGCGCATGACTGGCAGTCATGAGGTCAGGGGTTCGATCCCCCTATTCTCCACCACGCATTCTGGCGGCGGCATCTGTCGCCGCTTTTTTCTTACGGGCTCATGGCGCAACGGTTAGCGCAGGGGACTCATAATCCCTGGGTTGGGGGTTCAAATCCCTCTGGGCCCACCAAATACGCTTGTGGCGAGAAACCCTTTGGTTTTCTCGCCATTTCTTTTACCGAAACACTCTACCGTTTAATGATTCGATTACGTAATTTAAATAAAAGACGGGTACAATAGCCAAAGTGATATTTGATAGATAGGGGATATATGACTCCTGAGACTCGCAAAATGAAGCTTTTTAGTCTGGCGCTTTTGATTGGCGGACTTTTAGGTCTTGTTAATGTTGCGGTTCTTGTAATTGGTGCTGGTCCATCAATTGATTCCGCTCTACTTTTGCTTGCAAGTATGATCTCGCTTCTAACTGGTGGTTATGCAGCTAGAGAGGCTAATGTACCTAATAGAGCTGCAGCTGCTTATCCCATGATTTTTGGATCATGCGTTGTATTAGCCGCTATTGTTGTTGGACAGTTGGTACTTAAACCATCTGTTACCTTGCAGTTTATTGAGCTGTTTGCACTGTTGGCAATGGCAAGTGCTGTTGCTCGAGGATCTCATAAAGTTAAAAAGTCTCTTGAAGCCAAGTAAATTATTTTGTTGACGTCGTTTTATTGTTCTAGCTCCTCTTGTGTACGTTTTTTCTCTGTGAACTGACTTGTTGGGGGTTTGTATGGATCGTGGAACTAAGTTGATGATGGCTCTTTCCTCTATGCTTGGCGCGCTGGGCGTTGCTGGAATTGTCATCTTTGCCTTCTCAGTTGGCTATGGTCGTTTCTCTTCAAGCATGATTGCGCTTCTGCTGGGCAGCTTAATGGCAGTTTATTGCTGCTATATTCTTCAGAAATGCATCAGCTTGGCTAAAGACTTTGAGAAAACTCACGGCATCGTCCGTCTTGTTGCTGGTATTGAGCTCATTCTCTTTACCATTGAATGGGTTTTTGTATCGCAGCTTTCATCTCAGCCTATGGTAATTACGCCAATGATTCTTCAGCTTATCTTCCTGGGAATTATTCTTGTTCAGATGAATAAAGCTGTGTCTACGTATTCACCTTCAAAAAAGTCAAAAGCTAGAAATTAGCTTCATTGTTTGTTATTATTGCAAGTCGTTCGGGCGATTGGCTCAGGGGTAGAGCACTTCCTTCACACGGAAGGGGTCGCTGGTTCAAATCCAGCATCGCCCACCATAGAAATTTAAAGGCCTAGGTAACTGGGCCTTTTTTGTTAGTACTTAGTTACAGTAATGACGAATATTCATTGCCAAGCATTCATCTTAGAGCTTCCCTTATATACTTGAGCTCTAGGAAAGGGGAGATGTATGACAGATCCAACTAACAATTCCAGTGCTCTTAATCCAGTTGAGCAGTTTGATATGTACGTTGCTCACGTTGGCATTAATGCAAGTAATGCGGACGAGGCAGAAAAGATCGCAAACCTGTTCACCGCTCTTATGGGGCTTCCTACTATTGAGCAGCCACCTTCATTTTTTGCAGGAACCCTGGTAGAGGTTATGAAGCAAAACGGTCGAGGTACAAAGGGTCATATTGGCTTCCACGTCAACAATATTCCTGCAGCCGAGAAATACTTTGCGGGTCGTGGCTTCGAAATTGATGAGACTTCTAGAAGGCTTAATCCAGATGGCAGTACCTTTTTGGTCTACTTTAAAGACGAGATCGCCGGCTTTGCTATTCATCTCACCATGGATAAGTAGCGCTATTCCATCAAACCTATTGATGATTTTTTTAGCGAGAAGGTCTTTCGAGTAGAAGGGTCTTCTCGCTTTTTGTGTGTGGATGGATAGGGAATAGCTATTTATAGGTGATTCTTATTGTTGATGATATGAAAATTTAATAAATTGCAATTTAGAATGCAGTTTATATTCATTTTAATGATATTTTCTTTTATCATTTGATTTGGATACTTGTAATCCTTTATGGATTTGGAAGGTTTGAAGTGAAAAAGTTCAAGTGTGTAGCAGCGTTAATTCTTGTTGCGCTATGCTGCGTAATTGTAATTGGAGCCCCAAAAGTTGCTCTAGCGGCAGGGGACAATCAGCTTACGGTTAATGTTACTGATGACTATTATGCAAAGCCAGTTGATGGTGTAACAATTACAGTCACAGATACAGCAACTGGTTCCGTTGTGGTAGAGCAAGTTACTGACGCAAACGGTAAAGTTCAGATCAGTCTTCCAGATGGAACTTATAAGGTTCAGCAGACAAAGTTCAAAGCTGGATTCGAAGTAGATAACACAACCTACCCATATACGCCTAATGGAGTTGCTTCTGGTACAGGAAGCTCAACTACACTTAACATCGTTGATAAGCAAGTCTTAGGTAACCTTTACATTACCGTAAAAGCACAAAACTTAAACTATGGTCATCGTCCAGATTCTGATCTTCAGTCAATTTCTGAAGTTACCGTAGATGTTCAAGATGAATTTGGAAATACTGTTGAATCAAATGTTCCATCTAATTCTCCAGTTCCAGTTAGAGTCCCTGTAAATGGTAGCTATACCTTAATTCCAAAAAATATTCCTGATTCATATTCGTATGACACAGAGTCAGGCTTGTTTGATATTGTAAATTATGATCGTACTGGCCATCTTTATGGTTCCCCACATGCAGTTACCTTTAAATATGATTCCTCAACGCGAACATTTAATACAGATGTTTATGCGGTTTATAGATTAAAGCGCAGAGTAGGAAATATTATTGTTAGGGTCGTTGATCAATACGGCAATCCTATTGCTGGAGCAACTTTGACTGCTACCATGGCTGAGGTAGTCACACCTGGTGAGCCTTCTCCAGCAATTCCACCTAATTTCCCAAGCTTTGATCCCCCAAATCCAGCTTTGTTACCAGGTACTGATGAACCTCGACCTCTAACGCAAGCTGCTCCAGCACGTGGTGTAGCTCATACACAAACAGGTCAACTTTCTATTTTTAATGAGGACGATGATACTCATTACAATCTGACTACAGGTCCAGACGGCACTGTAACTATTCCTGATTATTTGACTTATGCTGGCTCTACCATTACTCAGATAACCACCCTTGATGGCTACACTATTGATGATCCTAATCCACAGGTTGGTGAGATTACTGGCTCTAACGAAACTACTACGGTTACCTTTGTAAATCGTAGGCCAGATCCACCAGCACCAGATCCAGAGCCACAGCCAGAACCTCAGCCAGAACCTCAGCCAGAACCTCAGCCAGAACCTCAGCCTGAGCCAACTCCAAAGCCTACTCCTGAGCCTCAACCACAGACTCCGGAAAAGCCTAAGACTCCAAAGAAAAAGAAGGCTGTTCTTCCAGACACATCTGACATTTCTAGTGTCTCTTCTTTAATTGTTGGTATTGCAGGTACATTAAGCTCTCTTGCTGGTGTTTCAATGTATCTGAACAAGAAGCGTTTCTAAGACAATAGGATTTATTGAATCTGTTTCAAAATTTGCTTATGTCTATCAAGTGAACAACCTGTGCATTTAGTAATTTGAAAATGTATGGGGAGTTCACTTGATTTTTATAATGCGGTCAGAAAATTCCGCAGTTTCTTCAGTAAAAAATTTGAAATAATTGTGTTTAGTCTTGGATATTATCTTTAATTTAATGTCTAATTCCCTTACTATAGATAGAAGTATTTACTAGTACGGTTCGGTTTTAAGGAATTGAATTGAAACGATATAAAAACATTGTCCTTGCTATTTTTGTTGCGCTAACGCTTGTTGTGTCAGTTTTTACTCCAAGAATTGCACTTGCATCTAATGAGATTAGTGCTCATGCTGTTGATAAATACACCGATGAGCCAATTGAGGGCGTACATATTGTAATTTATCAAGGTGGTTCTACTATTGTGGCCGAGGGAGAAACAGACGCTGATGGTTACTTTAGTCCCCATATTCCTCTTCCTGACGGTGCTTATAGAGTTGAACAAACCACTTATAAAGAGGGTTATGTCCCTCAAGTCAACTCTGTTTCTTACGTTTTTAGTATCGCTTCATCGGATTTAGGTGATTTGGAAGTTGCTGAAATGAAGAACCAGCCTCTCGCTAACATCATTGTTAAGGTTGTTGGCACAGACGGAAATCCTATTGCTGGTGCAACTCTTAAGGCAACTGCTGCAAATAGTGTACGTCCTGCTGTTCCAACGCCTCCATTTACTCAGACTGGTATTCTCACCATGGAGGCTGACGGTAGCTACTCTCTTACAACTGGAGCAGATGGTACTGTTGTGATTCCTAAACTTATTGGTGACACTTCCACTACCATTACTCAGCTCACCACTATTGATGGCTATCAGATTGACACCACGGTTCGTGTTGGTCAGATTACTGGTACAGCGACCACTGCAACAGTAACCTTTGTTGATCCTACAGTTCCAGAACCACAGCCTGAGCCTACTCCAACACCAGAGCCTCAGCCTGAGCCAACTCCAGCACCAGAACCACAGCCAGAGACTCCAAAGGCTAAGAAGGTTAAGAAGTCCGTTCTTCCAGATACTGGTGATAACGCTCTTACACTTCCTTTGATTATTGGCGTTGCTGGCGCAACTGTTGTTGTTGCTGGTGCTGCTCTTTTCCTTCATAAGAAGCGTCAATAAATCTTCATAAGCCTGGTTTCATTTACATAATTCACCACGTAAATCAAGTGAATGACTTATACTTATCCAGTTCAGATATGTATGAGGAGTTCACTTGATTGCTCTTGCGGATAAGATTTCTAAGTCATTTGGCGGTAGAGTCCTTTATTCAAATGCAACACTTCAGCTCAATGCAGGAGAGCGTTGGGCTTTAGTTGGCCCTAATGGTGCTGGTAAGACAACGCTTCTAAAGATCATCATGGGTCTGGAGTCTGCTGATGAGGGAACCGTTACCTTTGCAAAAGACGCTACGCTTGGATACCTTGAGCAAGAGACAGAACTCATGGGGGACAGAACCGCCCTCAATGAGGTTATCGAGTCTGCTCATGAGATTAAACAGTGGGAGAGAAAGGTAAATGATCTCTCACTCAAGATTGCTGAAACTCCTGAAGGTGCCACGCTTAATAAATACCTGGAAGATTACGCTCATGCCATGGAGCGCTTTGAGCGCCTTGGTGGCTATGAGCTTGAAAGTAGAGCGCGTCAGATTCTTGCAGGTCTTGGCTTCCCCGTAGAAGATTTTGACAAACCTGCTAAAGAGTTCTCGGGCGGCTGGCAGATGCGTATCTCTTTGTCAAAGTTGCTTCTGCGTCGTCCTGATGTTCTTCTTCTGGACGAGCCTACTAACCATCTGGACTTGGAATCTGTTCAGTGGCTTGAGAGGTTCTTATCGTCATATGACGGAACGGTTTTGCTGGTAAGCCACGACCGTTCATTTATGGATGCTTGCGTGACTCACGTTGCAGCTCTTGAGAATCGTATGCTTGTCACGTATACCGGAAACTATTCTGGCTATCTTCATCAGCGAGAAGAAAATCTTGAGCAGCTCCGCGCTAAACGAGCTGCTCAAGAGCGCGACATTGCTCACATGGAGGCCTTCATTGAACGATTTAGATATAAGCCCACTAAGGCCAAACAGGTTCAAGAGCGCGTGGCAAAGGTCGAGAAGATCCGTGAAGAACTGGTAGTTCTTCCAGAGCAATCTCATCACATGCATTTTAGGTTCCCAGAACCTCCTCGTACCGGAGACACCGTTATTTCTCTTGAGGGTGTGGCCAAATCTTACGAGGATAACTTTGTCTACGACAACGTTGACCTTAAGCTGTATCGCGGAGATCACGTAGCGCTTGTTGGCCCTAACGGCGCTGGTAAATCTACTCTTATGAAGCTTATTGCTGGCAAACTTAAGCCAGATGCGGGACAGATTAGCCTGGGCCAAAACGTCACTGAAGCTTACTATGCACAGCACCAGCTTGAAGAACTCAATCCTGCAAATACGGTACTTGCCGAGCTTGATACCGTTGCTGCTGGCTGGACTACTTCTGAAGAGCGCAGATTGCTCGGAGCCTTCCTGTTCCACGGCGATGACGTTGAGAAACGCGTAAATGTACTTTCTGGTGGCGAGCGTGCCCGTCTCGCACTTGCTAAGATGCTGGTTTCTCCAGATCCACTGTTGCTTCTAGACGAGCCAACTAACCACTTAGACATTGATTCTGTTGACGTTCTAGAGAAGGCGCTTGTTGACTTCCCCGGAACCATCATCTTGATTAGTCACGATGAGCACCTGGTCAGAGCCGTAGCTAACAAGGTTGTGGACGTTCGCGACCACAAGGTTACCGTCTATGACGGTAACTACGATTATTTCCTCTTTAAACTTGCTGAGCTTCAAGCAGCAGCTCAGGGGGAGACGTCGAGCAAGACGGTGTCCTCGTATGGAACTTCGGGTGCAAGAGCGGTTAAGAATTCTGGTCCAGAGGTAGGTCAAGCTGCAGGAGCTTCTCGCAATGTGAAGACTAAGGAGCAGAGGAGAGCTGAGGCAGAGGAGCGCAATCGTAGAAGTCGTGCGCTTAGAGAGACCAAGAAACGTCTGGACGAGGTTGAGGCAGCGCTGACTCCTGCTCATAAGCGTTACGATGAGCTCATGACGCTTATGGCTGACGAGGCGCTTTATAACGATCCGCAAAAATTTGATGAGTGCATGGCGGAATACCAGGCACTTTCTAAGAAGATTCCTGCGCTTGAGGCTGAATGGTTGGAGCTTTCAGAAAAAATGGAAGCAGACATTGATGAGTAGGTAGTTTTGCCAATCTTGGGTAAAATTGTCTTGTACCTACTGTCTTGTACCTAATGTCGTGGACCACCTGTTTTGTATCAAACGCCTTGTACTTGAGGCTTACGTCTGTACGTGTCCGTCTGTAGTATTTTTGCAGATGTTGAGATAAGGATTGTTGTGCCAACTGCTTTAACATCAGTTCCATCGCTTTTGACAACGCTTGCTGAATTTGCACTGGTAATTTTTGCCATCGTGATTCACGAGGTTGCCCATGGCTTTGTGGCCTATAAGTGCGGCGATCCTACAGCAAAAATGTCTGGTCGTTTGACACTCAATCCGCTGGCACATATTGATTTGTTTGGTACGGTTCTTCTACCGCTTATGTTGGTATTGATGGGCGGACCTAGCTTTGGATACGCAAAGCCCGTTCCTTATAACCCCAACTACCTCAAAGATCGTCATCGTGACGAGATTCTGGTGGCGCTTGCAGGTCCTACTTCCAACATTTTGCAGGCATTTCTCGGCGCACTCTTGCTGCGTTTGCTCAACGCGGTAAGCATTGCTTTTGGCACGGCCTTAAATCCGCTGGTACTGTACTACGTTTCTTCACTGGTCATTTTCTACATCCAGATCAACGTAAGCCTGGCTGTCTTTAACATGCTGCCTATTCCGCCTTTGGACGGCTCTAAGCTGCTGCTCTATTTTCTTGGCGAGAAAAACCGTCAAAAGTTCTATGCCATCGAGCCCTATTGCTTGATTGCTGTGGTGGGACTCATGTTCTTTGCGCCTGGCTTTTTCTCGTCCATTATCGGGGGCATTTCTAACGTCATTTTGAGTCTGCTTGCGAGAATCATCTAATGTCGTACAAAGTAAACACTGCAACATATTCGGGCCCATTTGACCTGCTACTTCAGTTGGTGAGTAGACAAAAGGTGGCCATTGGATCCATTTCTATCTCTGAGGTTGCTGATCAGTACCTGGCAGAAGTTGACGCCATGGAGGAGCTTGATCTGGACGTTGCTAGTGACTTTGTACTTGTTGCGTCAACGCTTCTGGACATGAAGGCTCATGCCCTGGTGCCTCAAGATGTTTCGCTCAAAAGCTCATATGATGAAGATGAGTACGATGACGAGCTTGACGGCCTTTCTCCTGATGAGGCGCGAGAAGTTCTTATTGCTCGCCTTATTGCCTATAAGCAATTTAGAAACGCGGGTGCTGCGCTTGGTAGCCGCATGGAGGCGGAATCATACATGTTTCCGCGTTCAGTGGGCCCAGATCCTGATTTCTTGAACCTTATGCCAGACTATCTTGAGGGAATTACCCTCAGAAGCCTTGCTGTCATCTGTGCGGACATTGACTCAAAACGTGAGACATTCTTGCTTGAAGCAGAACATGTAGCCCCAAAAAGGCTCCCAGTAGCTCTGACGGTAGCTTCTGTGGACCGACTCACGCGCTCTAAGGGCAAGGTGACGTTCTCTGAGCTCTTAGACGGTCAAGATACGCCAGAAATTGTGGTTGCAAACTTTTTGGCAGTGCTGGAGCTATTTAAGCGCGGTCTTGTTCGTGTTCAGCAGGATGTCATCTTTGGCGAGATTGAGATTGAGCACATAGAGGGCGCAGATTCATACCAGCTTGATGAGTCGGTTCTTTTGGAACTAGAAGAACTTTCTGGTGATGAGCCAGACCTTGAAGGATTTAACTTGTCTCAAAACGCACTCGATGATGTCCAGCAGACACTATTATCGTTAACTCAAACGCCCGATGAAACACAGAAAGAGGCGGAATAACTTATGGCAGAAGAGCTTACCTATTTAGATTCCGAGTCGCTCAAAGGCGCACTAGAATCACTGCTTTTGGTTGCAACAGATGCAATCACCACGGCCGACTTTTCTAAAGTCACCAATGCAGCTCCTGCCGAGGTTGCCCAAGCGCTCAAAGAGCTTGCAGAGGAGTACACGCGCTGCAACAGGGGATTTCAGCTCAGGGAGGTAGCCGGCGGTTGGCGTCTCTTTACGCATCCAGCTCACCATCAGCTGGTCAGCGATTTTATGCTCTCCTGGGACACGCGTCGCCTTTCTCAGGCAGCGCTTGAAACGCTGGCGGTTATTGCTTATCACCAGCCGGTAACCCGTGAGGGCGTTCGCGCTATCCGTGGCGTTAACTCTGATGGTGTTATCTCTTCACTTCGCGAGAAAAACCTTGTGCGTGAAGTGGGCAAAGAGGCAGATAGGGGACAAGCCATTCTCTATGGCACAACAGCCCTTTTCTTAGAGCGCTTTGGCCTCAAGTCTTTGCGAGAGTTGCCTCCGCTGGAAGACTTTGCCCCTGATGAGGAGTCCAAGCAGTTTATTCGCGAGAGACTCTCTGGCAGAAGCTTCACTTCAACGCTTGAAGAAGCCGCAGAAGACATTGACGATGAGCGTTCTCTTTTGGGAGACAGCTACGATACGCAAGAGGATGCATAGGCCGTGGAAGAAGAGCGTATTGTTCCCATGCGCCTGCAGCGCTTTTTGGCGCGCGCGGGAGTGGCTAGTCGCCGTGGCTCTGAGCGCCTGATGACCTCTGGTCGCGTCACGGTAAACGGCCAGGTAGTCACCGAGCTTGGCAGCAAGGTTGATCCGCTGGTAGATGTTGTTGCAGTTGACGGTATTGTCTGCTCAATTGCCGAGAAACCCGTCTACTTGATGCTCAACAAACCTGCAGGTTACTTAACTACTATGAAAGATCCTCAGGGTAGGCCAACCATTGTGGACATGGTCCCCACTGACAAATACCCTGGTCTTTTTCCTGTTGGACGTCTTGATATGGACACCACAGGTCTTCTGTTCTTCACCACCGACGGTCAGATGGCACAAGAGCTTCTGCATCCTTCAAAGCATGTTTGGAAGCACTATGTTGCTCATGTAGTAGGTACACCTACAGAAGAGCAGCTAAATCGTTTGCGCGAAGGTATTGAGCTTGAAGACGGCCCTGCAGCTCCTGCTGAGGTTGAGATTGTATCCAACGATGCCAAAATGAAGGCACTTCTCGCCCCACAGGGTTTAGGAAAAACCGGTGGAGGAGAGCCAAACTCCCTGGTCAGCGTAACTATTAGAGAAGGCAGAAAGCACCAGGTCAAAAAGATGCTTCAGGCTATTCATCATAGAGTTCTCGCACTCCACAGAGACACGTTTGGGCCGCTCCATCTTACAGGCGTTAAAGAAGGCGAGTGGAGGCTTCTTACAGAAGAGGAAGTTGCCGCTCTGGAGCGCACTATTGGTAGAGAGCCTGGTGCTTCTCCCATCATGCCTTTACATGCCATCAAGTAATTACTAGTCGCACGATTTCTAAGCACACATCAAACAGCTCAAACACGCCCAGAGAGGAGACATAATGCAGCCATTTGAAGTTCCAGCTCAGGTTCATCGCATTTTGTTTATGCGCCACCCAGAGAGTGTGGCTAATACACAGCGCTTTTTCAGTGGCAGAAGAGACGTTGAACTTACCGAGCATGGCGTTGAACAGCGAGAGCACGCTGTCCGTGCACTTGTTGCATTTCATCCAGATATAATTTGGACCTCTCCTTTATCTCGCTGCAAAGACATGGCCCAGATGGCCGCAGCCGAGCTTGGTATTTCCTGCGAGGTAAAAGACGATCTTGCAGAGATGGATTTTGGCATTCTGGAGAGCAAGCGTTTTGCTGATGCAGAAGAGATTTTAAAGCCGTACGGCCTCACGTTTCCCTGGGCCTCAGACAAAAACGGCCACTCCATACCAGCTCCAGAAGCAGAGTCATACGAGCAGGTAAGAAGCAGATGTCGCACTATTCTTAACGAGCTTTCCAGTCTTTCTGGACGTACCGTTTGTATTTCTCATGGTGGTTATCTGCGCTCTATGATGGCAGAGATTTTTGGCATCCCAGGTAGTTCAAGCTGGAATGTACATCTTGCAAATGTCTCTTCAATCTTCTTTACTAATACAGGCAGTTCTGATTTTAAGCTTGGTGGATTTAACCTTGATCCAGAAGAGGTTATTCGTCGTTCCACTGAGCCAAGTTTTTACGATTTTCGTGACATTTGGGGTGTCACCAAGGGGGATAAGTAATGATTGTTGCTATTGACGGCCCAGCAGGCTCCGGAAAGTCTACGGTTGCTCGCGCCCTTTCTGATCGCCTGGATCTGATTTTTCTTGATACGGGTGCAATGTATCGCTCGGTAACCGTAGAATGCCTGCGTCAAGGCATCGATATGACTGATACCGAGAAAATCATTCAGGTTGCACGCAGCATCAGCATCTCGTTTGGCAACTCCGCAAACGGTCAGACCGTTTACGCAAACGGCTCAAACGTTACGACAGAAATTCGTACTCCCGAGGTAGATAGAAACGTTAGTGCTGTTGCAGCCATCCCTGAGGTCCGTGAGGCTATGGTCACGCTTCAGCGTCGCGCTGGCGAGAATGGCGATGTAGTTGCTGAAGGTCGTGACATTGGCACCGTGGTATTCCCCGAGGCAGATGTAAAGGTTTTCCTGACCGCAGACCCTGCTGCTCGTGCTCACCGCCGCGCTGTTCAGCGCCAGGGTGGAGATGCAGCTACCGGAAACGATGCCCAGGTAGACGTCAAGAGTGAAGAGAAAATCCTCGAAGACATCAAGGCTCGCGATAAGGCTGATTCTGAGCGTAAGGCAGCACCACTTCGTGCTGCAGAAGATGCCCACCACATTGACTCTTCTGCGCTTTCTGTTGAAGAGGTTATTGCAGCTATTATTGCCCTGCATCCTGGGCTCGGCAAAAGAGATATCCGCAATCACAGGGCTTCTCACCAGGGAAATGGATCAGAGAGCAGCTCTTCTGATGACGGGAAGTCTCACACGGAAGAGCCTAAACGCTCCGAGAAAAAGTCTTCTATAGCAGCGGCATCTAAGCGTTTGCGTCCTTTTGGCGGAAACTCATTTGACGATTATTACGATACCGCGCTTGCTGATTTTCCAGCTCCAGCCAAGTTCTTTAAATGGCTGGCAGTCAGTGTGCTTGGACTGATTACAAAAATCTGGTTTAGATGGCGCTGGGACAATGACCAACTCTTTGTTGGCGATAAGACCCCTCGCGTTCTTATCATGAACCACCCAACGTTTTTGGACCCCATTGTTACTGTTGTTCACCTCCTTGTTCACGGTATCCCCGTGAGAACCATCTACAAGAGTGAGTTCAACAAATTCAAACCGCTTCAGTGGGCACTTTCTAGACTGGGCGGTATTCCAGTAGACCGCGGAACTGCCGATATGAAGGCAATTCGTCGTGCAACTACGGCACTTTCTAGAGGAGAAATGCTTCTCATTTATCCTGAGGGCACCAGAGTCAGAAGCAACACTGAACGTGGAGAAACCCATGGCGGCTTTGCGCTTATCGCTCAGCTTGCCAAGGTGGATGTTCAGCCACTAGCTATTATTGGTGCGCTTGATATTAAGAAAAAAGGTTCTCCTCTGGTTAAGCCTGTAAAGGTTTATCTTCGTGCTGGTCAGAAGGTTTCTTTTAGTGATCTGACCTCTACAAAGCGTAAAGATCAGGCAAAAGAGATGGAAGAAGTGGCCATGGAGCGGGTATACGAGCTAAGAGATGCAATGCTCAAAGAGCATCCCGGAAGGAATTAGTTCGTGCCTACTATTAGAATTGCTGACGAAGCAGGCGCTTGTTACGGCGTAGAAAGAGCGCTTCAGATGGTCCAGCAGGCCGTCAAAGATGCTCATGCTCCCGTACGCACGCTTGGTCCGCTTATCCATAATCCTCGCGTTGTTACGTCTCTTAAAGACCAGGGCGTAGAGGTAGTTGATTCCGCTTCTGAAGCTGCAGGAAGTGCGCTTCTGCTGCGCACTCATGGCGTAACTCCTCAAGAGGAGCAGATTGCCAAGGACGGCTGTGTTGACGTACTTGACGCAACCTGTCCGTTTGTAAAGAAGGCTCACGGAGCTGCGGAACTTCTCGCCAAACAGGGCTATGCCGTATACGTGGTAGGAGAGTCCGGACATCCTGAGGTAGAAGCAACGCTGGCTCACGTGCCAGGTTCTTTAGCTATTGACTCAGTAGAAGAGGTTGCAGCACAGGCAGACGCTATGAGAGCTGCAAAGAAGGTTGGCCTGGTAGTACAGACCACCATGAGCGCCGCTAAGCTCTCTGAAGTAGTTAACGCGGTGCTTCCGCTTGTTGACGAGCTTCGCGTCATGAATACTATCTGCGAGGCTACTGCGGGCCATCAGGACTCGTGCATGAGACTTGCAAAAGAGTCCGACGTCATGATTATTATTGGCGGCAGAATTTCTGCGAATACTACTCGTTTAGCGGAGATTTCTAAGCTCTATTGCCCCGCAACCTACCACATTGAAGGCGCCGATGAGCTAGAGGCTTCTTGGTTTGAAGGCGCCGAGCATATTGGTATTACCGCAGGAGCTTCTACACCAGAGGCTCATATCAACGCAGTTAAATCAGCTATCGAGCAAATCGTAGGCGCCTAATATGGAACAGCGCGCAGACTACGGAAATACAAAATCTGGTGGACTTGGCGCACTGATTGAGTCCGTTGAAGAGGGTAGTCCTGCGTGGAAGGCTGGCCTTGAGCCAGGCATGAGTATCGAGAAGGTCAATGGTGTAGTGCCAAAAGACCTGATTGATTGGCGTTGGGAAGCCGACGGCTCTCTTTGTGAGCTTGAGGTTTCTGTTCCCGGTAATGATGAGCTCTACGAATGTGTGCTTGAGCGTGAATCCGGAGAAGACTGGGGCGTTGACTTTGTTGACGTGCTCTTTGATGGTATCAAGACGTGCGTAAACGCTTGTCAGTTCTGCTTTATGGCTATGCTGCCAGAAGATATGCGCCCCTCGCTTTCCATTAGAGATGACGATTATCGCCTGAGCTTCTTGCAAGGCAACTTTGTTACGCTCACTAACCTCACTGATGAGGATGTTGAGCGCATCATTTCTCATAAGCTAGAGCCTATGAATGTCTCACTTCATGCAATCTCACCTGACGTGCGTCGCAATCTAATTGGCGCTCGCGCTGCTAGGGGCATTGAAGTTCTTGAGAAACTCATGGATGCTGGCATTGAGATTCATGGCCAGATTGTTTTGTGTCCTAACATCAATGACGGTGAAGAGCTTGATAAAACGCTTGATTGGGTAGAGGCTCACCAGCAGATTACCTCTTTGGCCATTGTTCCGCTTGGCTACACCAAAGACTCCAAGCGCTTTACGCATTCGTATTCTGATGACGTGGAGCTGTCCCGCTCTGTAGTCAAGATTGTTGAACCCTACCAGGAGCGTGCGCGTGCCTCTTTGGGCATTACTCGCTTCCAGCTCTCTGACGAGTTCTACGTAGACGCCCAGCTACCCATTCCACCTGCGTATACCTATGACGGCTATCCGCAGTTCTACGATGGCATTGGCATGCTCAGAAGCTTCCTCGACGAGGCTGAAGAGGTCTGCAGCACTATGCGCGCAGACCTTGACGAGGCAGATACGTATCTCTCTGCTCGCTCTCGCAAGATTGTGCTGATTGTAGGCGAGGCTGCTCAGCAAACCATCCAGACCTTCTGCGACAACTGGTCTACCAACGGCAACGTTTCTACTTTTGCCGTGCGCAACGATTTCTTTGGTGGAGACGTTAACGTTACAGGTCTTATCTGCGCCGTTGATCTTCTCGCTCAGGTTCCTGAAGACCTCACAGATGTTCTGGTGGTGCTTCCTGAGGTTATGTTTAACTTTGATAAAGTCACGCTTGACGGCATGTCACTAGCCGATTTAACTGCGCAGCTAGAGGCTCGCGGCGCCAAAGTCATCATGTCAATTCCTGGTCCCACAAACATTGCCAAGTCGTGCATTAAAGCGCTCAAAGAGTGGGATTAGCCACGTATTGCTGGTATTATTAAGTCAACTGAATGAAAGGTGAAACATGGCTAAGCCCATTGTTGCTATTGTTGGACGCCCAAATGTTGGCAAGTCCACGCTGGTAAATAGAATTGCCGAGAAACGCGATGCAATCGTGCACGAGTCAAGGGGAGTAACCCGAGACCGCTCATATCACGATGCTGACTGGAATGGTCGTGAGTTTAAGCTCATTGATACCGGCGGTATTGAGTCAATTAAATCGCAAGATCGCTTTGCTCCACACATTCGTGAGCAGGCTCTTCTTGCATGCGAAGAAGCAGATGTCATCGTCTTTGTGGTAGATGGCTCTACCGGCGTTACCGATGAAGACGAAGAGGTTGCACGCATTGTCCGCAAGAGCGACAAGCCCGTGTTCTTGGTTGTCAACAAGAAAGATAACCCTGCAACTGAGCAGGACGGTCTTTGGGACTTCTACGCACTTGGCTGCGGCGAGCCTCTGCCACTGTCAGCTTCACACGGCCACGGTACTGGTGACTTGCTAGACGATATTGTCAACGCATTTCCAGAGGTAGATGAAGAGCCAGAGGATGACGGCATCCTCAACCTTGCTATCATTGGTCGTCCAAACGTGGGCAAGTCTTCGCTGGCAAACCGCCTGGCTAACAAAAAGCGCTCTATTGTTTCTGACGTTGCAGGTACTACGCGCGATGCTATTGACACCATGATTGAATGGAAGGGAACTCCCATCCGTCTTGTTGATACTGCGGGTATTCGCAAGAAGAGCCAGGTACACGAGGACGTTGAGTACTACAGTCTGGTTAGAGGTCTGCAGGCAATGGACCGCGCAGATGTCTGTCTTCTTGTAGTTGACGCCTCTGTTGGCGTAACCGAGCAGGACCAAAAGCTTGCAAACATGGCTGTTGAGCGTGGATGCGCTCTGGTACTTCTGCTTAACAAGTGGGACCTCATTGACTCTGAGGCAAAGCGCGATGAGGTAGCAGCTTCTGTAGCAAAGCGCCTGGCCTTTGCACCTTGGATTGCTTCCATCAACGTTTCTGCACTTACTGGCCGCGCTATTGATAAGGTACTTGCCGCTGCTCTTTCGGCTGCAGAATCCCGCGCACTTCAGCTTAAGACTTCCGAGCTCAACGAGCTTCTCGCCCAGATTAGAGAGGGTGGACACACGGTTTCTGACCGCGGCCGCCGTCTCAAGATTCAGTACGCTACTCAGACGGGCTCCAAGCCTCCTGTTATCTCGTTCTGGTGCAACGCTCCAGACCTTGTTGACGATAACTACGAGCGCTTTATTGAGAACAGACTTCGCGAGAAGTTCTCTCTGGTTGGCACACCTATTCGTTTGAAGTTCCGTAAGAAGGTTGAATCTAACTAATGCCTGGAATTGTTGTTGCTCTGATTTTTGGACTTATTGCGTTTGGTCTTGGTGGCATTCCATTTGGCCTGATTATTGCAAGCGTTATGGCTCATGAAGACATCCGTAAACTTGGATCAGGAAACATTGGCACTACCAACGTTGCAAGAAATGCTGGTAAAGCCGCGGGTATTCTTACGCTTCTTTGCGATGCAGGTAAGGGCATTGTCAGCGTCATGCTGGTTCGTTGGTTCTTGGGAGCCCAGGGATTTACTCCTCTGATCTCGGGAAATGATCACGCAGAGGCTGAGCTCATCATTTCTTTTGTGTATGCCTGCTGTGTTCTTGGTCATATTTTCTCGCCATGGCTTCATTTCCACGGCGGCAAAGGAATTGCTGTTGGATTTGGTGGTGGCCTTGCGGTAAATCCGCTTGCAGCCCTCGTAGCTCTTGCGGTGTTTATTACGCTTGCCGTGCCAACTAAGTACGTATCGCTTGGTTCCATTGGTGCAGCAGTTGCTATTCCACTTTTCTGCCTTTTATTTGGCATGGATCCGGTGGCAACTATCCCAGTATTTGTTGTGGCTGCTGCAGTAATTTGGGCACATCGCGAGAATATCAATCGTCTTAATGCTGGTAGTGAGTCTAAATTCTCTTTCGGCGATAAGAAAAAGGATAACTAATCATGAAAAAAGTTGCTGTTATTGGTTCGGGATCGTGGGGTACCGCACTTTCAACACTACTTGCTTCAACATCTGACGAGGTAATCATCTGGTCTAGAGAGGCTGATGTCACCGAATCTATCAATAAAGAGCACGTCAACTGCAGACATCTTTCTGATTCCGAGCTGCCACACAATATTGTGTCTACCACTAGTGAAGCTGAGGCTCTCACCGGTGTAGATGCTGTTGTTATGGCAGCACCTTCTGCGTTTTTGCGCTCTGTTTGTGCTGCTTGCGCACCATATCTTGATCCAGAGGTTGATGTTTTGATCCTCTCCAAGGGTATGGAGGCAGGTTCTCACAAGCTTATGCACGAAGTAGCTGCTGACGAGCTGGGAAATCCTGCCAGAATTGCCGTGCTTTCTGGTCCAAACCACGCAGAAGAGGTTATTAAACAGGGAATCTCTGCAGCAGTTGTAGCGTCTGAAGACGCCGAGGTTGCAAAGCGCTTCCAGGCGCTGCTTTCTCGCCCATACTTCAGAACCTACATTAGCTCTGACGTGCGTGGCGTTGAGGCATGTGCTGCCGCTAAAAACGTTGTAGCTATTGCCTGTGGTATTGCAGTTGGTTTGGGTAATGGTGATAACGCCCTTGCTGCTCTTATGACACGCGGCTTGGCAGAGCTTGGTCGCGTCGTATGCGCTATCGGCGGAGACCCACTCACCTGTATGGGTCTTGCTGGTATGGGTGACTTGGTGGCTACCTGTACCTCCGAGCATTCTAGAAATAGAACGTTTGGAGAAGCCCTGGTTAAGGGCAAGACGCTTCAGTCTTACCAGGAAGAAACCGGCATGGTTGTTGAGGGTGCTCAGGCCGTCATTGGTCTTTATGAGCTTGGTCAGCAGATGAACGTTGAGATGCCTATCACTTCAGCTGTTCATGCCGTGCTTTACGAAGGTGCTACGCCAGAAGACATTACTTCTCGCCTTACTAACCGCATGCCTAATGAAGAATTTTATGGAATGACTCGATAGGAGAGTTTAATGAATAACGTCCTGGTAGCACCGTCTGTTCTGTCCGCAGATTTCTCCAAGCTTAAGAGCGAGCTTGATTCAATTGCAAACGCTGACTACATCCATTACGACGTGATGGACGGTCACTTTGTTCCGAACATCTCTTTTGGTCCAGATATTTTCTCATACTGTAAAAAGTCCTCTGAACTGCCTATTGATGTCCATCTGATGGTCACCAATCCAGCTGAGATTGCACCTCTGTTCCTGGACCGTGGTGCTGACGTTGTCACCTTCCACTATGAGGCCGAGGTTCACGCTCATCGTCTTGTTCACCTTATTAAGGACTCTGGTGCTAAAGCTGGCATTTCTCTTTGCCCGGGAACTCCTGTAAGCGTTCTTGAGGATCTTATTGAAGACCTTGACCTGGTGCTTATCATGACGGTTAACCCTGGTTTTGGTGGACAGAAGTTTATCCCACATTCACTTGAGAAGCTCAAAGCACTCAAGGAGCTCTGCCGTAAACACAACGTTAACCCTCTAATTGAGGTTGATGGTGGTATTAGTGCAGCTAACGCAGCTGATGTTGTAGCTGCTGGTGCTGACATGCTTGTTGCAGGCAGCGCCGTGTTTGGCCAGGAAGACCGCGAAGCAACCATCGAGGCAATCCGCAACGCTGGCGAGTCTGCTCTTACCGTTCAGGGCTAAATCACGTCCTCAAGCATTAGTTACGCCAGATCACCAAGATTGAATCAACAGAAACACGTTATGGATTACGTTTACCTAGACTATGCAGCTTCAGCACCAATGCGCCAAGAGGCGCTTGATGCCGAGAAAACCTATGAGGCTTCAGCTATTGCTGGGGTGAACCCAAACTCTTTGCACTCGCTTGGTCGTCAAGCGGCGCGAGAGCTTGATGGTGCTCGTGGCGTCATCGCACGTGCGGTGGGCGGCAAGTTTAGAGCTCCTGACGTTGTCTTTTGCTCTGGCGGCACTGAGGGCAATAACCTCTCTGTCCTTGGTATGGCAGAAGGTATTCGCAACAAAGACCACAAGCGCAACACAGTGGTTTTCTCGGCAATTGAACACGATTCTATTTTGGATCTGGCACCCGTTCTTCGCGAGAAGGGCTTTGAGGTAAGAATTGCTCAACCTAACCGTCAGGGAAAGATTGAGGCTTCTACACTTGAGGGTCTTTTGGACCAGTCGGTAGCTCTTGTTTCTGTTATGTATGCCAACAATGAAACGGGCGTTATTCAACCAGTTGTAGACCTTGCACACGCTGCTCATAAGGTGGGAGCGCTTTTCCACACTGACGCCGTTCAGGCGTTTGGTCGTATCCCTCTTGAGGTAGCAGGCGTAGATGCTCTTACTGTTGCTGCCCATAAAATTGGTGGACCTCTTGGTATTGCTGCGGTGCTTATGCGTTCCAAGGTTCCCTTTAAGGCACAAAGCTACGGCGGGGGACAAGAGTCTGGCAGGCGTCATGGAACGCAGGACGTTCGGAGCGCAGTTGCGTTTGCTGCCGCAGCTGCGTGGTGCCTGGAGAACCTTACTCATACGCAGGAGAGCGTTTCTGCGCGCGCTAATAAGGTGTATGAGACTCTCTGTGCTTCTCCCAAGATTAAGCCAACTACAGAGGCTTACGCTGGCAAAGATCACATGCCTGGCACGGTAAGCATTATGGTTCCATCGATGGATTCAGAGACGCTTATCCTAAAGCTTGACCAGGCAGGCTATGAAGTCTCTGCTGGCTCTGCGTGCTCCTCAGGCTCTCTTGACGCAAGTCACGTTCTCTCAGCAATGGGGATCTCTAGAAACGAAGCTCTGGGCAGTCTGCGCATTACCTTTGACGAGCGCATTTCTGAGGCCGACCTTGATGCCTTCTGTGCAACATTGCTGCAGATTGTTGGATAAATTTTTCACATACTAATCTCTGCATTAGTTATGTTCTGCGCCCGATACGTCCTTATTTACGGTAGACTAGATGAGTAACCGTATATGAGGAGGCCCTATGAGTGAGTCTGTTAATCTGATGCAGCTCCAGGATATTGATTTGCAGCTGCTAAAACTCGCATCCAACTTGGCCTCAATGCCCCAGGTTCAAAAGATTAAAAACGCCCAACTTGCAGAGAAAAAGATTGCTTCCCAGCTCAAGCAAGTGCTTGGTGTTAAAAAAGACGTTGAAATTGATATTTCTGACCTCAATGAGCAGCGCGCCCATTATGTCCTTAAGACAGATGAGGTTTCTGCTGCTGTAGAAACTGCAACTAATCATCGTGCTCTTAGAGACTTTGACCAGCAGCTTTCTTCTTTGGCAAAGAATATCGAGAAGTGCGATTTTAAACTTGCAGCAAAAACAGAAGAGCTTGAGAAGTGCAAAAAGGCTTATCAGACAGCTCAAGACTTGCAGGTAAAGCTTATGAAAGAGCGCGAGAGCCTTTCTCAGTCCCTTGAGATTGATTCTGCGGCTCTTCGCGCAGAGATTGTTGAGCTCTCTAAATCTCGAGAAGAGCTTGCAGCTCAGATTTCTTCTGACACGCTTGAGCGCTATGAAGCTGCACGTAAACGTTTTAAGGGCCTGGCAGTTGAGCACCTTGTAGGAAATATGCCAAGTGTTTGTCGTGTTAAACTGCAACCAAGTTCATTCCACGATCTTCAGCATAGCTCCGAGATTGCTGAGTGCCCTTATTGCCACAGGATGCTTATTACATCTACAGCGTTTGAAGAATAAAGGAATTTATCGCTATGTTGGATAAAACCGCTCAGTCCTCTGTATGCCTTGTGGTGTGCGGAGGAATTGCTGCATATAAAGCCTGCGAAGTACTCAGAGGCCTTCAGAAAGCTGACTGTGACGTTCGTGTTGTTATGACAGAAGATGCAGCTCAGTTTGTAGGAAAAACTACCTTTGAAGCATTAACGCATCATGAGGTAGTGCAGTCGCTCTACAATAATGCCGAAACTCCAGTTGCTCACGTTGACCTTGCTGACTGGGCAGATTGCATGGTAGTTGTACCAGCTACTGCCAATATCATGGCAAAAATGGCTTATGGTATAGCTGATGATGCTGCAAGCACAACGCTTCTAGCAGCTCATACGCCAGTTCTTGTGGCTCCTGCCATGAATACGCATATGTGGAAAAATCCAGCCAATCAGGCAAATGTCGCACTGCTCCGTCAGCGTGGAATCAAGATGGTTATGCCTGAGTCAGGTCGTCTTGCCTGCGGCTATACCGGAGACGGAAAGCTTGCTCCAGTGCAGCAGATTGTAGACGCTGCACTGAAGGTTCTTTCTGGTAATGACGCGGCACCATCCAAGCAAGATCTTGCAGGTAAAAAGCTTCTTATTACCGCAGGACCAACTCACGAGAAGATCGATCCAGTTCGCTTTATTGCCAACTGTTCTACAGGAAAACTTGGCTATACCGTGGCTAAAGTTGCAGCTAGTCGTGGAGCGGATGTCACCCTTATCTCTGGACCCACATATCTTGAGGCTCCTCAAGGAGTCAACGTGCAAAGAGTGGTATCTGCTGAAGACATGCATAAGGCTTGTGCAAGCGTCTTTGACATCGTTGACGCCGCTATTTTGACGGCAGCTGTTGCCGACTACACGCCTGCTCATCCAGCAGACCATAAGCTCAAGAAGTCATCAGAGTATCTTGAGTCTATTGACCTTAAAGAAACCACCGATATTCTCGCCAGCCTTTCTAAGACTAAGAAAGACCAGGTTGTAGTAGGTTTTGCAGCTGAGACAAATAACCTTTTGGAGCATGCTCAGGCTAAACTTGAGCGTAAAGGTTGCTCCATGATTGTGGCAAATGATGTTTCTAGGCCTGATTCAACCTTTGGTTCAGATACAGACCGTGTGACTTTTGTAACTCCTCAAGGTATAGAACAGCTTGAGACTTTGCCACTTACTGACGTAGCTTCAGAGCTTTTGGACCGTGTGGCCAAAATGCTTGAGGAGCGTGCATAGCGTGCAACCAGAAGAACTTTTTATTGGATGCCATCTCTCGGCAGCTAAGGGCTGGGAGGCAATGGGTAAGGATGCTCTTTCTATTGGGGCAACTACCTTTGCTTTCTTTACTAGAAATCCTCGTGGCGGCAACGCTAAGGCTCTAGATGAGGCTGATGTTGTGAGGCTCAGAGAGCTTCTAGAGGCTCATCACTTTGGACCTCTGGTTGCGCATGCTCCTTACACCATGAACCTGTGCTCAGCTAAAGAGGAAACCAGGGATTTTGCTCGTCGAGCGCTCATAGAAGATCTTGAGCGTATGGAGTATCTGCCTGGTAATTATTACAACTTTCATCCCGGTAGCCATGTGGGTCAAGGCTCTGACGTGGCAATTGAGCAAATTTCTGAAGCTCTTAACGATTGCCTGTTTGAAGGTCAGCACACCACCGTTCTTCTTGAAACTATGGCTGGTAAGGGCACAGAAGTTGGTAAAACGTTTGAAGAGATTGCTGCAATTCTAGATAAGGTAAACCACCCCGAGCTTATGGGCGTGTGCCTTGATACCTGTCATGTTCACGATGGCGGCTATGAAATTGTAGAAAATTTTGATGCTGTTCTAGATACGTTTGACCAGATAATTGGTTTAGAAAAGCTCAAAGCCTTGCACCTAAATGATTCTAAGAATCCCCTTGGAGCACATAAAGATAGACATGAGCAGATTGGAAAAGGCTTTATTGGCTTAGAAACGTTCCGCTCTGTGGTGACTAATCCGCGCGTCAACACGCTTCCTATGATTTTAGAAACTCCTCATTCTGAGCTCTCTGGTTGGGGAGAAGAAATTGCGTTACTTCGTTCTTTTTTAGGTGATAACTAGTGGGAATTCTAGTAGGTTGTGAACAAATCTCTATGGAATGGCCTGGTAAGAAGGTTCTTACTAACCAGACTATTGGCGTTAATGAGGGTGACCGTATTGGTGTTGTGGGCAAAAATGGTGATGGAAAATCAACTCTCTTAGATCTTATCGCCAAAAGAATTGAGCCTGATTCTGGTAAAGTAATTTGGAGAAGTGGCATCCAAGTAGGCTATATGGGCCAAAGTGATTCACTTTCTGATACACAGACGGTTTGTAGTGCTGTTGTGGGAGACACGCCAGAGTATGAGTGGGCATCTGACGCTCGCATCCGTAAAATTATTGATGAACTCATTGGAGACTTGGACTGGAATGGCCTGGTAAGAGAGCTCTCTGGAGGTCAGCGTAGACGCTGTGATTTGGCTCGACTGCTTGTGGGCACCTGGGACTTAATGCTTATTGACGAGCCAACTAACCACCTTGATCTTCACGCTATTCAGTGGCTTGCAAATCACCTTAAAAACCGCTGGTCAGAGGGAAATGGCGCCCTCATTCTGGTCACACATGACCGTTGGTTCTTGGATGAGGTCTGCGACCACATGTGGGAAGTCCACGATGGCGTTATTGACCCATTTGACGGCGGCTATTCTGCCTACATTCAAGCTCGAGTTGAACGTGATAGACAGGCAGCGGTGATGGAAGAGCGCCGTCAGAATACGCTTAGAAAAGAGCTTAATTGGCTTGCTCATGGTGCAAAGGCACGCACGTCAAAGCCTAAGTTTAGGATTGACGCTGCCATGGAGCTTCTGGCCGAAGATCCACCACTCAGAAACACGCTTGAGCTCAAACGCATGGCAGTCTCTAGGCTAGGCAAGCAGGTTATTGAGATGCATGATGTCTCGTTCTCTTACAAGAATGCCGTGCTAACTGCTGACACAGATTCAAATACGCAGGCGGATGCTTCAAACTCCCAGGTAGACGTCATCAAGCATGTTGAGTGGCTCATTGGCCCAGGTGATCGCTATGGCATTTTGGGCGAGAATGGCGCTGGTAAGTCCACGCTTCTTGAGTTGATGACACAGCAGCTGCAGCCAACGTCTGGTCTGGTAAAGGTAGGAAAGTCCGTCAAATTTGGTTGGCTTTCTCAGCAGATTGATACGTTTGCCACAAAAGAGACATGGACTGTTCTTGAGCTGCTTGGTCAGTACAAGACAAGCTACCTGGTAAACGGCAAGATGCAAAGCCCTACACAGCTGCTTGAAAGCTTGGGCTTTGATCGCCGAGAGTTCACTAACCGCTTGCAAGACCTCTCTGGTGGCCAGCGTAGGCGTCTAGCACTTCTGTGCGTTCTTCTGGAAGAGCCAAATGTGCTGGTGCTGGACGAGCCAGGCAACGATCTGGACACAGATATGCTTGCTGTACTGGAAGACCTTCTGGACTCATGGCCTGGAACGCTTCTGGTAGTCAGCCATGACCGCTTCTTGATTGAGCGCGTTACCGATGACCAGTATGCCCTCATAGACGGCCACATTCGCCACGTTCCTGGCGGCGTGGACGAGTACCTCAAGCTTGTTGATGCTGCAAAGCAAACGGCGAGAAAAGCGGGGGAGTTGTCAGGTGCACGCGGCAGTTCAGATACAAATGAGTCGCAGGTAGACGGATCTTCTCGCCAGGAGGGTGCGGTGCTGAGTAACGCTGAGCGTCGCGAGCTTAAGAAGCGCTTTGACTCGATTGAGCGCCGTATGGGCAAGGCTCAGGAGCTGCCTGAGCAGATTAGGGAGCAGATGAGCTCCGCTGATGCTACCGACGCCCAGCGTTTGATGGAGCTGCAACAGCAGCTTGATGACGCAGAGGCTGCGCTGATGGAGCTAGAAGACGAGTGGTTAACGCTTGCAGAGAAACTTGGTGAAGCGTAAATGGGAGAGTTGCTCTCTAGATTTGTATGGCCAAAGTATGCTCGCAAGAGTTTTGTTGCCTTGCTTTGTAAAGGTGTTGAGGTCATTGGTGACCTTCTTACACCTTTGATTATTGCGCGCATGATTGACCTGGGAATTCACGGGGCAAACATGTATGACATTATTCGCTACGGTATTTTGCTAGTCGTAATCGCAATTGTGGGTTTTAGTTTTACGCTTGTCTGTCAGAAAATTGCTTCTATTGTTTCTCAGCGCACGGGAACTGACCTGCGCAATGAACTATTCAAGAAGATTCAAGAGCTCTCAAGTACTGATATTTCTGCACTGGGAACAGACACGCTGGTAACCCGTCTTATCAACGATGTTAACCAGGTGCAGGTTACCGTTGCTCTGGGCATTCGTCAGCTGGTCAGATGGCCAATCTTAGCGGCTGGATCTATTATTGCCACCCTTATGCTTGATGCGCAGCTTGGTATGGTCTTTTTACTGGCAACAGTGTTGGTAGCCGCTATTTTCTTTTTTGTTGCACGTAAATCTACCGCACTCTTTACTGAGCTGCAGAAGCGCCTTGATACCGTTTCTTTATATATGCGACAAATGCTTTCTGGTATTCGTGTTATTAGGGCTTTTAGGCATGAGTCAGAAGAGAAGGAACAATTTTCTGAGGCAGTTCTTGCTCAGACAGAAACAGCAACTGATGCTGCAAATTATTCAGCTCTACTGAACCCAGCAACCTTCCTTGTTATGTACCTGGGAATTGCCGTAACGCTTTGGCTTGCGGCTCCTCAGATTACTGCAGGTACGCTATCGCAAGGTACCGTGGTGGCACTTGTCAGCTATATGACCAGTGCGCTTTTGGCTATTGGTTACGTTGCTAACCTGGTTATTATCATTACACGCGGAACTGCGTCTGCTGCACGCATAATGGAAGTTCTGAACACCAAGCCAACGCTCTCTGATAAAGGAAACAGGCAAATCAACCTCACTGAATCCGACTTTACCGGAACTGCCGTAGCGTTTAAGGACGCCTCGCTTGTCTATGGTGGAGGAGGAGAGCCAGCTCTTTCTGGCATCAATCTCATGCTTCAGGCTGGTCAGACGCTGGGAATTATCGGTGGTACTGGCTCGGGTAAGTCTAGTTTTGCCGCCCTTATCCCGCGACTCTTTGACACAGAATCAGGCTCTGTAAGTGTCTTTGGTCACGACGTCAAAACCTATACCTTTGAGCAGCTTCGTGCCCTTATTGGCTACGTTCCACAGCATACCTCGCTGGTCAGTGGCACTATCCGTACCAACCTCTGCTGGAAGAACCCTAACGCTACCGATGAGGAACTCTGGGCAGCTCTTGAGGTTGCTCAAGCAGCAGACTTTGTGCGCGAGAAACCCGATCAGCTTGATAGCATTGTCGAGCGTGGCGGCAAAAACTTCTCGGGAGGTCAGCGTCAGCGTTTGACCATCGCCCGTGCGCTGGTAGGAAGCCCATGCATTGTCATCTTGGACGACGCTGCTTCCGCACTTGATTTTGCTACGGACGCCCACCTCCGTGCAGCGCTTCGTAAGCTCAGCGCCACCACTACAAGCATCATTATTTCGCAGCGTGTAGCAGCGGTAATGCAAGCAGACAAGATTCTTGTTCTTGACCACGGAAAACAAGTGGGGCTGGGAACACACAAAGAACTTCTCGCCACGTGCCCGCTCTATAAAGAGATTTGTCTCTCGCAGCTTCGTCCCGAGGAGGTGGAGTAATGGCCGATATGTATTCTGGCGGAAGCACCTCCGCTATTGCATCAAGCGCGCCTGAGCATGGCAAGGGCGGCTCAGTAGATGTCATTTCTATGTCTGCAGCAGAAGTAACGCGCCGTCTAGCTTCATGGATTTCTCCTCACGGAGGTTTTCTGGTTCTTGCGGCAGCCTCTTCAATTGCAACCGTGCTTTTGCAACTCTGGGTACCCATCATTGTAGGCGCCGCCATCGACCAGCTGATAAGGCTAGTGCAGGGTGGCGAGGCAGCACTTCTGCCAACGCTTGCTCAGCTCTCGGTGGTAGTTTTGCTTGCAAGCGCTACGCAGTGGCTTGCTTCTTGGTCTACCAATAAGCTCACCTACCTGGTCACCCGTGACCTTAGAGACGCATCTCACGCCAAGGTTGCAAACTTACCGCTCTCATACATTGACACGCATTCTCAGGGAGACTTGCTCTCTAGGGTAGTTAACGATGTTGATCAGCTGGGTGACGGCCTTCAGCAGGGCCTGACGCAGTTCCTTACGGGCGTGGTGACCATTATTGGAACCTTATGCTTCATGTTCTATATGTCGATTCCTATGGGCCTTGTGGTTGCTCTAGCTACGCCGCTTTCTATTATTGTTGCTTCCGCCATTACCAAGTACGCAAGCTCATCTTTTAGCAAGCAGCAGGGCTACCAAGGTCAGCTTGGCGGATACGCAGAAGAGATGGTCTCCAACCAGGAGCTTATCACCGCATTTGCCCATAAGGATGCCATTATTGAGCAGTTTGAAGCAATTAACGAGAAACTCCGTGTAGTTGGAGAGCGCGCACAATTTGCATCATCACTTTCTAACCCCTCCACGCGTCTGGTAAATAACTTCATTTACGCTCTGGTAGCTGCTCTTGGTTGCATTTGCGTTCTGACGGGCGTTCCTTCTCCACTCACTATCGGTCAGGTACAGAGCTTCCTCTCGTACGCTAACCAGTACATGAAGCCTTTTAACGCTATTTCTGCAGTTGTTACGCAGGTTCAGACCGCCTACGCAAGCGCTCGCCGTGTGTTTGATCTTCTCGACGCAAAAGAAATCAAGCCCGATCCAGCCGATGCTGAAATCATTCAGAACCCACAAGGCTCCATTGAATTTGACAACGTAGCATTCTCCTACGATCCCAAGCACCCACTGCTTAGCCACATTTCATTCAAAGCCGAACCTGGTCAGAAGATTGCTCTTGTTGGCCCTACTGGCTGCGGTAAGACTACCCTTATTAACCTGCTGCTGAGGTTCTATAGCATTGATTCTGGCGCTATTTATGTAGACGGACATAACACGCAAAAGCTCACAAGGGCATCGCTCAGAGAGCAGTTTGGCATGGTGTTGCAGGATACGTGGCTCTTTAAGGGAACCATCAAAGAAAACATCCGCTACGCAAAGCCAGACGCCACGGATGAAGAGATTATTGCTGCAGCTCAAAAGGCTCAGGCTCACGAGTTCATCCAGCAGCTTCCTCAGGGTTATGACACCATGGTGGGAGAGTCTGGCGGATCTCTGTCCCAGGGTCAACAGCAGCTTCTATGCATTGCCCGCGTTATGCTAGCCAATCCACCTATTCTGCTTCTGGACGAGGCAACGTCCAGTATTGATACACGCACAGAGCAGCTGGTACAGAAGGCATTTGATACCATCATGAAGGGTAGAACTTCACTGGTTGTTGCCCACAGGCTCTCAACTATCCAAGGTGCCGATTGCATTCTTGTCCTCAAGGATGGCTCAATTCTTGAGCGAGGCACTCACGATGAGCTCTTGGCCAAAGGCGGTTTCTACGCCAAGCTGTACGAGAGCCAATTTGAGGGCACTAACGCCTAGGAAGGCTCACACGCTAGATATGCGGTCGGTTGTTTACAGTAGCCGGCCGCTTTGTTTTGCAGCTTGATTTTGCTGCTTGTGCATAGGGTTTCTCGCGGTGTTTAGGTAATAAAAAAGCCAGGAAAACTCCTGGCGAGAAATTCTGGTCGGGTGGACTGGATTTGAACCAGCGACCCCTTGACCCCCAGTCAAGTGCGCTACCAAGCTGCGCCACCACCCGTTTGCTTTTGATACGATAGCATTCCAACATAAAATGAGCAAGCAATTACCGGTAACCGTGAAGATAGAGTGGGCTAGATATGGATAACTTCTTTCAGCGTACGTTTTCAGTAGTCAAACAGATTCCCGAGGGCAGAGTCAGTACGTATGGGCATATAGCTCGAATGATAGGGGAGCCAAGAAAGGCTCGCTATGTAGGATTTGCTATGCACCAGAGTCCGGGAGTTGCTGGTGGCGTACCATGTCACCGAGTAGTCTTTAAAGACGGCTCGCTAGCTCCTGGCTTTGCGTTTGGTGGACCTGACGCTCAACGAGAGCTTCTTGAGGCAGAGGGTGTGCAGTTTCTAGACAACGGCAAAGTTGATATGAAGCGCTTTCTGTGGGAAGCATAAAAAGATGAAACAATATTTTATGTTGTGAAATATTCTCCCAGCTAGATTGCGTTATTTGCTGGGTACAATCGCAGTGAGTTCCTGGTAGTTGGCACGTTCCGTTTAATGGAGGTCAAATGAAGCGTAGCTCTAGCATGAGCAAGTTCTTTACTGCAATTTTTGTACTACTGGTAACGTCAGCCTTGAGTGTGAGCATTTTGTCTGGCTGCTCACAAACAGAAAACAAACAAGACCAGACACAATCCACCACGTCAGAACAAAAAGAAGAGAAAAAGGACGAGAAAAAAGAGGATTCTTCTAGCTCCTCTAGCTCCTCATCAAACAATTCCAACGCTACAGGCTATGGCACCTACCATATTCCTGATGGATTCAGCTTTGATAACAGCCTGTATCCAGATCTTCAAATTACCACTCAGATTGATAAAGACAGCCTTTGGCCCATTATCATTCGCATTGAGGGTACCGCAGATCAGTTTGATTTGATGAGAAAAGCAACTATCGATGCAGCTCAGAGGGCCCAGGTGCTTGAATCTGCAGAAGAGATTGGCAACACCGTTGATCAGGCTCTTGCACACCCAACTAACTACAATCTGACCGACTGCGCAATTCTTACTTCTGCACCAGAGTCGTATCGTAAGACCTACGTTATTACGTTTACGGTAAAGAGCCACTACGAGGTCAAAAAGTAGTTACTCACATCCTGTCTAACTTCCTGGGCAGTTACTACACCGATAAGGCGCGCCTGGCTAACCGCTTCAAGGAAATCACATGGAGTGTAGGATCTTTATTAAGGTCGCCACAACAGTCACAACAAAAGGAACTACAGTTACAAAAATGGCCCAAAAAGTGAAATACTGGTTCTCCCAAAAGTCGAAGTACGCTAATCGGCTGATTGGAATACATAAAAACAGTATCACGCCAGCTACAATCAAGGCAGGAAGGTTCCCCCTTGATAAGTCTTCTTGTCTGATGCTCATTGCTGCCAGTACCGGGGCTAGGATGAAATACATAAGTATAGGAAGCCCGAGCTGAATCATCCTTCCTATCGATAAAGCAGGGAAATGTAGCAGCCGCAGCGGAATCACTGACACCAGCATAAGAATTATATAAACCAGGCTGGGCCTTAAAGCGATAGGCACCCTTCCGAGGGTTGCTTTGATGTCAATGATGCTGCTTTTAATTAATAAAAACTTCATATTCACCCTTATTGATGTAATCCGTTATGTTTTCGGATATGTACCTATAGAACATAGTTCCAAGCACATAGTTTTTGAAATCCCATCCATCAACGGCGCCTCTTAACATAAGCTAAGCGGCTTATATGCGTCATCAACATTGATGTGGCAATAGCCGCCTGGGTTCTTCTTCAAGTAGTCCTGATGATATTCCTCAGCAAGCACATAATTGTCCAGCGGCTCAACCTCAACGGCAAGCTTCTGACCAAAAAGAGACTCTTGTTCAGTCATAATGCGGTCAATAACAAGCAGGTCAGCATTGTTTGTGTAATAGATACCTGTGCGATACTGTCTGCCAACATCGTTGCCCTGCTTGTTTACTGAGAGGGGATCAATAACCCTAAAGTAGTAGCGCAAAATGTCATAGAGGCTTACAACGGTCTCATCGTAAGTGACATGCACTGTTTCTGCGTGATCTGTTGCCTTGACCTCTTGATAGTTGGTATCCAAGGTCTTTCCGTTTGCATAGCCAACCGTAGTTGTGGTAACGCCATTAATTCTGGAGAAGTACTCTTCAAGTCCCCAGAAGCATCCACCTGCTAAATAAATCTCTGCCATAAAAGCCTCCTTAGGCTGAATTGCTGTTATAAAAGTTTAAAGTGACTTCGCTTTACTTCAAAGACACCTTCTTTGCTTAAAGAAGATATTACAGCGCTCAAAGCACTTCTATCTACACCAAGATAATCCGCAAGTTGTTGTCGGTTGAAGGGGATATCAAACTCTGTAGAACCTGCAGCTTGCGAGCGCGTATGCAAGTACGCTATCAGTTTGCCACGAATACTTTTTGGTGCGGCATCTTGAATGCGTCGACTTAGCATAATGTTCTTTTGAGCAATTGAAGCCATAAGATTTCTGATGATAATGTCCACGCCACCGCAGATGTCGCACGTTCTGGCAGTAATTTGACGCACGTCCAGCAGCAGAATTTCCGATTTCTCGGTAGCAACGACCGAGGTCAAAAGCGGCACGTTTCCAAGGGCCGCATACGCCTCTCCAAAGGTTTCTCCGGTATGGAAAGCTCCCATTACAGAAATATTGCCCTGAGCATCAGATCCCTCAACGTGAATAGCGCCAGAGATAACAATGCCAAATTGATGCGCCTTGTCGCCAGCGCACAAAATGACCTCTCCTGGCTCATAGGTGCGAACAACAGCACGTAAATGCTTTAAAAGAGCCTCTAATAGCTCTGGTTTTACTCCTTTAAACACAATTGTGTTAAGCAAAAATGTGGGCTTGATGTCTTGTACGTTCATATGCTCTCCAAAAAATTTCTGGACAGAAATCGTTTTGTTGTAATTACAACATACCTTATTCCACATTCCTGTAATCATGAAACCCAGAAGAGCAAATCTCTTCTCGCTATATGGTTTTTATGGAGAGGAAAAATAGTGGATAACAAGATGTTCTGTTTCCAGTGCGAGCAGACTGCTGCTTGTACTGCATGTACCGGCGCTGCTGGTGTTTGTGGCAAACCGTTTGACGTTGCGTTTGCTCAGGACGAGCTCACCGGCGCTCTGGTTGGCCTTTCTCGCACCGAGCTTGCTGCTGGCAAGCGTTCTAACCGTGCTGACCAGCTGATTGTTGACGGCCTGTTCACCTGCATCACCAACGTCAACTTTGACAAGGGCGCTGTTGACGCAATTACTGCTCAGGTTCGTGACGAGAAGAACCGTCTAGCTGCAGAGGCTGGCGTAGAGCCTGTTGAGGATCTTCCACTTGGCGGCGTTTGGTCCGACAACGAGGACATTAGGTCCCTCAAGTCCCTCATTCTCTTTGGTATTCGTGGTATGGCTGCGTATGCTTACCATGCTCGCGTTCTTGGCAAGACTGATGACGCAGTTGACGCTTTCTTTGTAAAGGCTCTTGCTGCTCTTGCTACCGAGTCCTCCGTTGACGTTTTGCTGCCTCTTACCCTTGAGGTAGGCGAGGTCAACCTCAAGTGCATGGCTCTTCTCGACAGCGCAAATACCGGCGCTTATGGTACCCCAGTTCCAACAGAGGTTCCTCTGACTATTGAGCCTGGTCCTTTCATTGTTGTTTCCGGCCACGACCTTCTTGACCTCAAGATGATCCTTGAGCAGACCGAGGGCACTGGCGTCAACGTTTACACCCACGGCGAGATGCTCCCAGCTCACGGTTATCCAGAGCTCAAGAAGTATCCACAGCTCAAGGGCAACTTTGGTACCGCATGGCAGAACCAGCAGAAGGAGTTCAAGGACATTCCAGCTCCTGTTGTCTTCACCACTAACTGCCTCATGCCACCTCGTCCTAGCTACAAGGACCGCGTCTACACTACCGAGCTTGTTGCCTTCCCAGAGCTCGTCCACATTGACGAGGACGCTAACGGCAAGAAGGACTTCAGCGCTGTTATCAAGCAGGCTCAGGAGCTTGGTGGATATGCTGAGGCTCAGGAGCTTATCGGTATCAACGGTGGCCACAAGGTAACCACCGGCTTTAGCCACGGTGCCGTTCTTAGCATTGCCGATAAGATCATCGACGCTGTTAAGCAGGGCGCTATCAAGCACTTCTTTGTTGTTGGTGGCTGCGACGGTGCTCGTCCTGGTCGTAACTACTACACCGAGTTTGTTGAGCAGACTCCTGCAGACTCCGTTGTCCTTACCGTTGCATGCGGCAAGTTCCGCTTCAACGACCTTGACCTGGGCACCATTGGTGGCATCCCTCGTATTCTTGACGTTGGCCAGTGCAACGACGCATACGGCGCTGTTCAGATTGCAACCGCTCTTGCAAACGCATTTGACTGCGGCGTTAACGACCTGCCACTGAGCTTTGTCCTGTCTTGGTACGAGCAGAAGGCAGTTTGCGTCCTTCTGACCCTGCTTCACCTTGGCATCAAGAACATCAAGCTTGGACCTACCCTTCCTGCATTTGTCAGCCCTAACGTCCTTAACATTCTTGTTGAGAACTACGGCATTGGCCCAATCGGCGATGCTTCCGAGGATCTTGCTCAGATGCTTGCCTAATTGGCGAGAAACCTCTCTAGTCCTTTCCTTAAAATGCCTCCTAGCTATGCGCTGGGAGGCGTTTTTGATTGTGAAAAATATTGGAAAGTCAAATGAGTATGGCTATTTCTGAAGGGTAATAGCACAATATTTTTTATGTTGATTGGAGGAGTATGAATAACTCAAATATTGATTATGACATCTCTGATGAGCAATCTATTATTGAATATGCTTCTAAGCTTGTTGGCCATTCACTTCGTGAAGTAACCGACGTTGAATTTCTTACTGACCATAAAAAGCGTCGTGGTGCTTTTGGCAACGCAGTCGAAGAACTGTACTTTAAGTATCCAATCAACAGTGATTCAAATCCTGATTTTGCTGAAGTGGGACTTGAATTAAAAACAACCCCCATGAAAGAGAATAAAAAAGGTGATTTAGTAGCTAAAGAACGCCTTGTCATCACAATGATTGACTACAACAAAGTAGTTAAAGAGACATTTGAAGATAGCCATTTTTTAGGGAAATCTTCAAATATTTTATTGATGGCTTACAAATATGAAAAAGGTGCCAATCCTATTGATTACAAAGTAATTTTGGCAAACAAATGGAATATTCCTGTTGGGGATTATGCTCAAATTAAACAAGACTGGGAAACAGTTGTTACCAAGATTCAGTCTGGTCATGCGGCAGATATTTCTGGCTCGGACACTCTATATCTAGAAGCGTGTACTAAAGCTGCAAATAGCTCAATTAGAACAACACAGCCTTATTCAAATGTTCCAGCTAAGCCTCGTGCCTGGGCATTTAAAGCATCTTATATGACTACCATAGAAAAACAGATGCTAGGTAAAGGAGTATCTCAGATTAAAAGAAATGAATCTGAGAAGAAGCTTTCGCTTATTGATCTTTTGTACAAAAGATTTAAACCATATTTTGGAAAAACTGAAGATCAGCTTGCAGCCGAGTTTAATATAAGCAGATCAAAAGATAAATGTGCACGTATCACTAAACATATTTTAGGTATTGCTGAAGACCAGAAAATTGAAGAGTTTGAAAAGGCTGGTATTAAGCCTAAAACGATGAGGCTTAAATCAAATGGAGTACCAAAAGAATCTGTAAGCTTTAAAGTCTTTGATTACTTTAAAGTTGCTGAGGAACCATTTGAAGAATCTGATTTATATCACGACCTTTTATGTAAATATTTATTTGTAATTTATAGAGAAAACTCAGCGGGTGATTTTGTTCTCTCAAATATTTTGCTCTGGCAAATGCCTGACTCTGATTTAATGTTTGCAGAACAATGTTACCTTCAGATGCAAAAGAATATTAAAGCTGGACGAGCTGACATAAGTGTCAAGGCGTCTGAAAATAAATGTTGTCATGTAAGGCCTCATGCCAGAAACAAGCTAGACACTAAACCTCAACCATATGGAAAGCCTGAGGTCAAAAAGTGTTTTTGGTTGAATAGCTCTTATCTTGCAGAAGAAATATCTGAAGGGCTGTCCCTTAAAGATTAAGTTGATCTTCTTGGTTATCTGAATTAGACTGACTTTTTGTCCGGTTGATCGGTTAGTATAGTAAACACAAAATTGGTCCACAGCAGCGATAGGAGAAACGTGGCCAAATCAGTTACTGTAGCCGAGCTCTTTGCGGGAGTCGGTGGATTTAGGCTTGGCTTAGAGGGATATAAAGACCCTTCTAATAAAGCGAATAACCTGCCAAAAGCGGGAACGTTTAAAACTATATGGGCAAATCAGTGGGAGCCACCAGGATCTCCTACAAGGCAGTTTGCTGCAAATTGTTATAGAACTCATTTTGGTAATGATTCAGTCGTAAATGAGGACATTAATAAAGTTCTTAATGAGTATGAGCAGGGTCTACGCGATATTCCTTCGGTCGATATGGTTGTGGGTGGGTTTCCTTGTCAAGATTACTCAGTTGCTAAACCTTTATCTCAGTCGGGAGGTATTGAAGGAAAAAAGGGTGTTCTATGGTGGGACATATACAAATTCCTAAAAATTCAATTAGATAAGTCTCCTGAGAATGCAGAATGGTGTCTTTTAGAGAACGTTGACCGTCTTCTTAAAAGCCCTGCATCTCAGCGTGGTAGAGATTTTGCAATCATTCTTAGTTGTCTTGCTAGCCTTGGGTATTGCGTTGAATGGCGCGTAGTAAATAGTGCTGCATACGGCTTTTCACAAAGAAGAAAACGTGTATATATTCTCGCACGTAGAAATGCAAACTGGGAGCTTTCAGCACGCTTATTTTCAGGAATTATGTCACGAGCATTTCCTTTTAATCCTATGGGCAAAATCTCTTATATTGATATTCCAAAAGATCCGTTTGTTACTACAAAGGAATTTAATTCTGAGAGGTCTAAAACATCTCCGTTTTTAGATGCTGGCGTAATGGTAGATAACCGCGTTATTACCTGTAAAGTTGAAGAGGTTTATAAGGGTCAATTTAAAACACTGGGAGATGTTCTTTCCCCAGAGATTGAAGTCCCAGAGAACTATTTTATTGATAACTCACAGCTTTCTCGTTGGGAATACCTTAAAGGGTCAAAACGTGAAGAGCGTGTCAATAAGTACACAGGTCAAACCTATTTTTACTCTGAAGGCTCCATGGCATTCCCAGACCTTCTCACTAATCCTTCAAGAACAATTCTTACAGGAGAGGGAGGAGCAAGTCCTTCTCGCTTTAAACACATCATTAAAGTAGGCGAGAGGTATCGTAGACTTGTCCCAGATGAGCTTGATCAACTACAGGGTTTTCCTAAAGGTTGGACTAATACAGGAATGAGCGACAATAATCGTGCATTTTGTATGGGAAATGCTCTTGTTGTAGGTGTGGTAAATCGCATCGGAAAAGAAATCTACAAAGAATTGTAAGGTCAGGGCGTCTTTCAGGATTTGATAGACGCCTTTCTTTTAGCCAAATTGCTTCACGAACTCCAAATATTCGATTTATTAAAGAACGTTCAAGAATG
>CAUVJF010000002.1:0-73886 GCA_963552125.1 uncultured Atopobium sp. | reverse complement strand
GGTAGTTGGCAGTATCGAGAAACGCATGGAGCAGTCAGAAACAGGTAAAACAGCAAGTGTCGCAGCTAGTAAGACTCAAGCTCTTTCCAAGGAGGAAAACTAATGTCGTTCTTTTCTTTTAAAAAGAAATCAAACATAGAACATCCTGCCTTGGATGCTGAAGTTGCTGCACAAGAGGCATACAAGCGCGATAAGCCCCTTACTAACCATACTTTTGAGGCAGGCGAGCATCCTATTGTTCGTATTGAGCACCTTAATAAGTCATTTGGTACCACACATGTTTTGCATGACGTAAACCTTACTGTTTGGCCAGGTGAAGTAGTGGTTGTACTTGGTCCTTCGGGCTCTGGCAAATCTACTATGCTCCGTTGTATCAATCTGCTTGAGACTCCTTCGGCAGGCCATATTCTTATTGAAGATCAAGAGATTACAGGTACCAATGAAGCTGAGGTCAACGCCCTTCGTAGAGATGTCGGAATGGTCTTCCAACAGTTCAATCTGTTTGGTCATTTGACCGTCAAAGAGAACGTAATGATTGGTCAGATTAAGGTTCTTGGAAAGTCAAAAGAAGAGGCAGAGGCGGAGGCTCTCAAGCAGCTTGAGGCTGTTGGTCTTGCTGATAGAGCAGACTTTAAGCCTGGTGCACTTTCCGGTGGACAGCAGCAACGAGTGGCTATTGCGCGCGCTGTGGCAATGCATCCAAACGTACTTCTTTTTGACGAGCCAACCTCAGCGCTTGATCCCGAGCTTGTTCGTGGCGTTTTGGACGTCATGCGTGACTTGGCAAAGAACTCTGGCATGACCATGATTGTGGTAACTCACGAGATGGGCTTTGCAAAAGACGTGGCAGATCGCGTGGTCTTCATGGAAGGAGGAGTTGTCGTTGAGCAAGGAACTCCTGATGTCATTTTCAACAATCCACAAAACCCTCGAACAGCTGAGTTCATTGGCGCTATTGCGTAAAACCCATACTTTTTAGAATTAATACGCAAACATAAAAAATATTTTAGGGCGAGAAGATCTTCTCGCCCTAATTGCAGATAATAAGGTATATCTGCTCTTTATTCGCAGCTTGTGGTATGCTTTATAAGATTAAGCTTATCCTAGGGGGAATCGATGCATCACAAGAATATTCTTCTTGTATCTGCAACGACACGCTTACATGAACGTATGCGTGAACTTTCGCATGTCATTGATGTGTCTATTGCTCTTGCAAATGCAGCCTCATTTTCTCAGGCTGCGGCTTCTGGTCATACGTTTGACCTTATCATTCTTGATCAAAAAGAACTTTCCCAGGATGTTATTAGCACGGTAGAGAATTATTCTGCGCAAAATGGCGGAATTGCTCGCCTGTTTGTTGCTGACCTTGATAATCTTTCTAAGTTTGTTCTGCCTGTTCAGGGTAAGAGCGATTTTATTTTGTCTACTGCAACTATCCAGGAGTTTAGCCTTAGGTGCTCGCTGCTTTTGTGGCCAGGTACCGAGAGCACTTCTAGAGATTTGGTTATTGTTGACAATATAAAGATTAACCTGGCAACGTATCAGGTTTATATTGATGAATCTCCTGTTGATCTTACGTATATGGAGTATCTGCTGCTGTCATTCTTGGCAACCCATCCGTCTCGTGCATACTCACGTGAGGCTCTTTTGCAGCGCGTTTGGGGCTTTGAATACTGCGGCGGTACCAGAACAGTTGACGTTCACGTAAGGCGTGTTCGCTCAAAGATTGGTCCTCAAGCAGCCGCTCATCTTGAGACGGTTCGTGGTGTAGGCTATCTATTTAGAGCATAATCGCAGGTATAAACTGCATTTAATGGGATCTGAAACTTCTTACTTACGAGCAGGACTCCCGCGCGTCTTTCTCATAATGAGAAACGAATTTTTGTCCGGTATAACGGGTAGAATACACATATTGAAAAATTGATGTTTAGCGCAGAATTATTTGCGTTAGTTGTTTGCATCAAAGTGATGTTAAGGAGGATGTCTATGGAGAACCAAGCACATGGCTTAACCACAGATTCCGCTGTTTATAAGTGTTTCTCGCCAGTTAAGCAGACTGGATTTATGTCTATGTTCAAAAGCTCAAGTATAAAAAGAACAGCTTGTGCAATTGCTTTTGCCGTTGCTTGTGTTCCTACCATTGCTTTGGGAGAGGGAATTTCTAAGCTTCCCGCAGTATCTGGTCAGGCAAGTATTTCTCAAGCAGCGACGTCTCGTCCTGCTGCAGAACCCACTGATACTAAGACGGCAGAAACGGTAGCTTCTAAGGTTTTGCCTTCGGTTGTGTCCGTTAAGGCTACCAGTGATTCATCAGGCTCAACCGGTTCTGGTGTTGTATTGAACACAAATGGAGATATTCTTACCAATTACCACGTTATTGAGGGTATGGATACGTTTTCTATCTCCGTTAATGACAAAGAGTATGAGTGCACTGTCGTAGGAACAGATCCAACCTCTGACCTAGCTGTTCTTCATGCAGACCTTAAAGGAGATAGTCTTACTCCAATTGAGATTGGTAACTCCGATAACTTAGCTCCTGGTAGTTGGGTTATGAGTGTCGGTAGTCCATTTGGTCTTGATCACTCTGTTTCTGCAGGTATCGTGTCTGCTCTTTCCCGTGGAGATATGCTTGAGACAGAGGGTGGAGAAACTACTATTTATGCAAACCTCATCCAGGTTGATGCAGCTATTAACCCAGGTAATTCTGGCGGAGCTCTGGTTGACTCTAATGGTCAGCTTGTGGGTATTTGTACGTTGTTCTCGTCAGATACCAAGTCATTTGCGGGTATTGGCTTTGCAATTCCTTCTAACTATGCCATTGATATTGCAAATCAGATTCTTTCTGGCCAACAAGTTAAGCATGCCTATATTGGCCTTTCTATGCAGACCGTTACTCCTCGAGTTGCAAAGCGCAATGATCTCTCGGTAGATTACGGTGCGTATGTAGCAGGCCTTCTTGATGATAGTCCTGCAGAGGGTGCTGGTATTAAAAAGGGTGATGTTATTGTCTCTATTGGTGGAGAGCGCGTAGTTTCTGCTGATGCAGCTATTATTGCCGTTCGCTCTCACAAGATTGGAGAGACCGTTCCTGTAGAGGTCGTACGTGGAGAAGACCGCCTTACCATCAACGTCACGCTTGGTTCTGATGAGACGCTTTCTTCTATGAAAGAGAAAGAAAAGAACAGCAAGAACGAAACAAACAACGTTGATGATAAGCAGGATCGTACTGAAGATGATGATTCCTATAGGTATTACCGCCAGCAAAACTATTGGGAAGAATTCTGGGATTACTTCACTAATCCTTATGGAGATAAAGATGTTAATTCCGATAATCCATTTGTGAATATCGTAGAGAGCATTACCAATAGCATTGCAGAAGCAATCTACGGAATTTTTGGCTAACACTCAGATTGTGTTTGCTGTGTTTGCGTTTGTTTGTTCTGCTATGAGTTAGGGGAGTCTTGTGGATTTGCTTGTGCTGTTAGTTTTGGCTGTAGTTGTCATTGTGCTTATCGTGAGCCTTGTCACACTTTCCTCTAAGCTCTCGCAAGTAAAGACGCTGCAAGAGCAAAGTCAAACATCATCTGCAGAGCTTATAAGAAGCTCCCAAGAGTTGGATCGTCGTGTTACGGATAACATGGCAAAAATGCAAGAGCTTATGGATACAAAGCTTGAGAAGGTAAGAGAGGTAGTTGATCAAAAGCTCACCTCAACACTGCAAAATCAGACGAAGCAGACTGATCAGCGTATTGCTCAGCTTGATGCTCGCTTTGATGCTTTTCAGCGTCGTGTGGATGACAACATGAAAGCAACTTCCCAGGCTTCAACTGAGCAGCTTGCTAAGGTTAGAGAGACTGTTGACAAACAGCTCAGCGACATGCGTAAAGAGAATGAAGCAAAGCTTGAGCTTATGCGTCAGACCGTTGACGAGAAACTCCAGAAAACGCTCGATGAGCGTATGACCCAATCGTTCCAGCGCGTATCTACGCAACTTGAGCAAGTTCATCAAGGCTTGGGAGAAATGCGTGGTCTTGCGGAAGGTGTTGGAGACTTAAAGAAGGTTCTTTCTGGCGTTAAGACTCGCGGAATCGTTGGAGAAATTCAGCTTGGCGCAATTCTAAGAGACATTCTTTCTCCAGAGCAGTACGAAGAGAATGTTGCTACTGTTTCTGGTTCTACTGAGCGTGTTGAGTTTGCTGTTAAGTTGCCTGGAGAGTCAGGGGAGACCGTTTGGCTTCCTATTGATTCTAAGTTCCCAGGAGATACGTACGAGCATTTAGTGGATGCAATCAATGCAGGTAATGAGGAGGCGATTGCTGCTGCTAAAAAGAGTCTAGAGACTCGAATTAAGGCAGAGGCAAAAGATATCTCTACAAAGTATATTGCTCCACCAGAGACAACTAACTTTGCTATTTTGTTCCTTCCTTTTGAGGGACTTTATGCAGAGGTAGTCAGTCAGACGGGTTTGCTTGAGCAGCTACAGAGAGAGTATCGCGTTAATGTGTGTGGGCCTTCCACTATGGCTGCGCTTCTTAACAGTCTTCAAATGGGATTCCAATCTGTTGCTATTCAGAAGCATGCAGACGAGATTCAAAAGGTACTCTCTGCGGTTAAGACAGAGTTTGAGACGTATCAGGCTCAGCTAGAAAAGGCTCGATCACAAGTTCAAAAAGCAGAAAAAGCACTGGATACCATTTTGACTACAAGAACAAATGTTATGAGTAGAAAATTGAGAACTGTTACCGCATTAGAAAATCTCGATGAGGCTCAGAAAACGTTGGGGATTAGTGGCGTGGTAAATGATGAAGACGAGGATGAGAAGTAAGTAATTTTTTCGATAATTGATAAGTTGTTCAAGATACATTAAAGAAGAATATATATTTAGTACGGTCCGAGAGGAGATGAAAAATGATCCAGCGGGAATCAAATCTTGACCATGATATTTTACTTCCTCTGAGTGTAAAAAAAGTAAGTAGATCATACAGGATGAAAGAAGGGAAACGTATAGTTTTAGATAATGTGTCGTTTTCTGTTCATTTAGGGGAAATAGTTTGTGTACTCGGACCGAATGGCGCTGGAAAGACTACTTTAGTAAAAATTGCTTCATCGCTTTTACTCCCAGATTGTGGAGAAGTAGAAGCATGTGGTGTAGACGTTCTTAAATGTCCTCGCAAGGCTTGTAAGAATATTTCTTTAGTTCTTGGTGGAGAAAATGGGTTTTATCTTCATGCTACTGCTATTAATAACTTAAGATATTTTGCGCAAGTGAGTGGTGTCCCTTTTGATGAGCAAGAATCAAGAATTAAAAATGCCCTTCAACAAGTACATTTAGTTGAATTTTCAAATCAAAATGTATCAACTTTTTCTAGGGGAATGAGACAAAGGCTTCATCTTGCAAGAGCTTTAATTTCGGCTCATAGTTTAATTCTTCTTGATGAGCCAACATCTGGTTTAGATCCAAATAATGCGGCAGACGTCAGGCGGCTTATCGCTGAGTTACGTCATATCCCTAGTGGTATTTTACTTACGTCTCATAGCATGAGAGAGGTTGAATTATTAGCTGATCGCGTGCTTGTTCTCAAAAAAGGAAAGTGTATTTTTCTGGGCAGCCTAGAGGAGTTAAGGCAGAAAGTAAAAATAGAGGGCGTATACACGTTTATAACTGATTGTCTTGATGAATCTAAAATTAAAATTTTAAAGGAATGTTCTGGAATTGCGTCAGTTGAAGTTCTTGAGAAGTTTGATTCAATTTATGTGGATGTGTCGGGAAATAAGAAAATGGTTTTTGATTTATGTGTTGATGATTTTGGTTGGAAGAAAGTCAATGAAAGACGTGCTTCACTCGAAGAGGTGTACCTTGCTGTAATGGGAAAAGATAATGAAAGATAGTGTTAATTCAATTTTTGATATGCGCTCAGAATTGCAGATGTTACGCTTTCATACGAGTATGTTTTTAACGACTCCATTCTTTTTAATAAGTGTTCTTGGATCATGTTTTAGCTTCTCTTTGTTTAAGATTTTTTCAATGATTCAGGGGTCTAGTAATCATTCATTTTGGGTTTATTCATCTATCGCAACTATATGGGCTTCTACAATTCTCTCAACAGGTATTATTGGATATCAGCGTTATCAGGGAACTTTGGATTATTTGTTTATAAGTCCGAAGGGAATTGCTAATATTTTTTATCCAATTATCTTTTCTGCAACTACATTAGGTTTAGTTCTTGGAGTACCGTGCTCTATTCTTCTTAGCTTATTTTTTGGTGTTCCTATTATTCTTTCTATAAATGAGATATTGGCACTATTTTTTTCAACGGTTGCATGCGCCTCTTCATCTTTGGTTTTGTCTTCTTTATATGTTTTAACAAAAAATGCTTCATCATTTGAAAGCCTTATTCTAACTGGTATATGGATAGGGTCTGGTATAGTTTTACCAATAGAAAACTTTCCATTACCAATGCGTATAATCGCATACTTACATCCTTTGACTCCAGCAGTAAAGTTAATTACCTCAGCTACTGTGCAAGATTTTTTCTTGTATTCGGTTGTTTGTTTAATTTTTTCGATTGCATATGTTTGTTTAGGACGGTTTCTAATTCAATTAGCATTTTCAAATCTTCGCAAGGATGGAGATTGTTCATAATTATGAAAAAAATTACTTCATATATCTATCCTGCAATTTGTATATCATTGACTTCTTTATCCAGCTACGGCTCTATTTTAGCTTTTTGCATTCAATTTTTCATTGAACCTATTTTTTCATATCTATACTTTATTCTGTTTGGTATGCAGCTTTCTGCCTCAAGTATGTCACTGCTTGTAGGAATTTTAACTTTATCGTCATGGCTTTCTGCAATGCAATGTTCGGCCAATATTATTGTTCAAGATCGATTTGCTAAAACAATTTTTATGTATTTGATTTCTCAAAACCGTGCAATGGTATTCTTTTTAATTAGATACATAACAATTACTGTTATTTGTTTTATGAGTTCTCTTGTAACCTCAGTTATTGTTCTTTATATTGCAGCAGCTGATGTTCTGACCCTACTTGTTCCTTTATGTATATCCCTTATTCTTGCTTCTCTTGGTGGCGCTATATTTGGAGTATTTTCTTCAGTAATTGGTTTATTGTTAACTGATGGATTTGCTGTACTAAACTTATTATCAATAAGTATCCCCATACTTTCTGGAGCTGTTATACCACTTTATTTATTTCCAAACCCTTTGATTTTTATCTGCAAGTGCATTCCGATTTCATGGATTGTTGAAAGTGTCGGATTATTTTTAAGTTTTAATACAAGTGATGCGTTTCTATTGTGTGGTTATGCGTTGTTCTTAGAACTTCTATGGGTATTGATAACGCTTGCTTTTATCTCTTTCTGCAACAACAGACAGAGAATTACTGGACAAATAGAGGGAATGCATTTGTAAATACTGTATAAAGATACCCATAGGGGGTATACTTCCTTCGGATATTAATATCCCATAAGGGTATTTGAAGGAGGTTTTATGGGAATCATGGGTAGATAAAAACAGCGGCTTAGGTTGCTGTTTTTTGTTGCATAAAAATACCTTATGGGGGTATACTGTCTACAGAAACTAATACCCCCTTAGGGTATGTAAAGGAGGACAGATGGCACAGAAAGACGGTCAAGCACAGAAGACTTGTTGTCATTGTGACCACAAAGCTACCCCGCGCTCGAGTGAGCTTAAAAGTGGGGTTTCTCGTCGTATTAACCGTGCAATCGGCCAGCTAAATGGCATTAAAACAATGATTGACGAGGATCGTTATTGCGGAGATGTCCTTATTCAGCTTGCAGCAGTTGAGTCTGCGGTTAAGGCCATCTCAAGAGAAGTAATGCAGGATCATCTGGAGTCTTGCGTAGTTGACCGCATCCAGTCAGGCGATACAGAAGTTATTGATGAGGTCATGGACCTCTTTAAGCGTTTTATGTAAGGTGGCGTTATGGATCAGAAAGTTTTTGATGTACAAGGAATGACGTGTGCAAGTTGTTCTGCGCACGTAGAGAAGGCGGCAAACTCTGTTTCTGGTGTCTCTGAGGCACGCGTTAATCTGCTTAAGAATTCTATGGAAGTTGATTACGACGGTAATCCAGATACCCTCAAACAGATTTCTGACGCAGTACGTAAAGCGGGCTATGAGGCAACACCTCGTAGCGACAAAAAAGATTCTGCTGCGACTACTAAGGCAGATGCTACCGATGCTTCAGAAAAGGCGGTAAAGCAAAAGAGGATTGAACTTATTTCCTCAATGGCGTTTGCCATTCCACTGTTCTATCTTGCCATGGGTGAGATGATAGGAGCACCTGTTCCACCTGCTGTTTCTGGCATGAATGGCATGATGAACTTGGCTCTTACCGAGCTCTTGCTTTGCATTCCTATTCTGTTCATTTGTCGTCACTATTTTATTGGTGGATTCCGCTCGCTGTTGCATGGCGCGCCTAATATGGACTCGCTCATTGCACTGGGCTCAGCGGCATCGTTTGCCTACAGTGTTGTCAGTTTGTACCAGATGGCAAACGCTTTTGTTGCAGGAGATGTTGCTGCAGCTCACCAGGCAATGCACGGTATGTACTTTGAGTCCGCAGGTTTGATTCTTGCTCTGATTACTTTGGGCAAGTTCTTTGAGGCTCGCGCAAAAGGTCATACCACAGGTGCAATTAGTGCACTTATGAACCTTGCTCCAAAAACGGCTTTTCTCGTCAAAGACGGTGTTGAACAGGAAGTTCCTGCAGAGACTGTTGTGGTGGGAGACGTTCTTGTGGTAAGGGCAGGTCAGTCGATTCCTGTTGATGGTCAGCTCATCGAAGGAGAAGGATCTGTCGATGAGTCCGCTATTACCGGAGAGCCCGTTCCTGTAAGCAAGGTTGTTGGAGACTCCGTGACAGGCGCTACGGTATCTACTGGCGGCTGGTTTAAGATGCGTGCCACCGCTGTTGGCGATGACACTACCCTTGCAGGTATCATCCGCCTGGTTGATGAGGCAACAAGCTCCAAAGCACCTATCGAGCGTCTTGCTGACAGCATTGCAGGTGTTTTTGTACCTGTTGTCATTGGAATTGCGCTGGTCACGTTTGCGGCATGGTTTGTCTTTGTGGCACCTGGTGACTTTGCGGTTGCTCTCTCGCACGCTGTTGCTGTTCTGGTTATTTCGTGCCCTTGCGCACTTGGCTTGGCAACACCTACCGCCATTATGGTAGGCACTGGCCTGGGCGCTTCAAATGGCATTTTGGTCAAGTCCGCTGAGGCGCTTGAGGGTGCGGTTAGAGCAACCGTGGTTGTTCTTGATAAGACGGGAACGCTCACTGAGGGCAAGCCAAGCGTAACTGATGTTCTTTGTGCAGGTAGTACCTCCGAGCACCAGCTACTTGAGTATGCATATGCGCTTGAGCAAAAGAGCGAGCATCCACTTGCGCAGGCTATTGTTACGTATGCTCAAGAGAAGCTTGGAGAGTCTGCAGGCAGCTCTCTTGATGTACAGGAGTTCTCACAGGTTGCTGGTGGTGGCCTCATAGCAACGGTTGGCGAGAAACGCCTTGTAGCAGGAAACGCTCGTCTTATGGAGCAGGAGGGCATCAGCACACAAGAGTTGACTTCCCAGGCTCAGCAGCTAGCTGAACAGGCAAAAACACCGCTGTACTTTGCACTTGAGGGTAAACTTCTTGGCATCATTGCTGTAGCCGATAAGGTTAAGCAGACCAGTGCGTCCACCATTAATCGTCTTCGTGCTATGGGCGTTAAGTCCGTTATGCTCACCGGCGACCAAGCAACAACGGCAAACGTCATTGGTAAAGAGCTTGGCGTTGACCAGGTTATCTCTGACGTCTTGCCAAGCCAAAAAGAGTCCTACATTAGGCAATTCCAGGATGCTGGAGAAAACGTTGTCATGGTAGGCGATGGCATCAACGATGCTCCAGCGCTTGCCCGAGCAAACGTGGGAATTGCAATTGGTGCAGGTACCGATGTTGCTATTGAGTCTGCCGACATTGTCTTGATGAAGTCTGATCCAGCCGATGTTGCAACTTCAATTGAGCTTTCTCGTGCCACTATGACCAACATCAAAGAAAACCTGTTCTGGGCACTGTTCTATAACACCATTTGTATCCCTGTTGCTATGGGCCTGTTATATCCATTTGGTATTTCGCTGAACCCTATGATTGGTGCAGCCGCCATGGGCTTCTCGTCAGTCTTTGTTGTATGCAATGCACTGCGTCTGCGCACCTGGAAGCCAAAGAATACAAGCTCTGCAACTCGTCAAAACGCTCATGACGCAAAACCAGTCATTGACGTTCAATCTAAGTCCACAAACGACGCATCCGCGTCACAGAAGGAGGAATCTTATATGGAGAAGAAACTAAACGTAGAGGGCATGTCTTGCCAGCACTGTGTTGCACACGTCACACAGGCTCTTGAGGCTGTCGAGGGTGTCTCTAAGGCAACCGTCTCACTTGACGAGAAGAGCGCTGTAGTTGAGCTGTCTTCTGATGTCGCTGATAGCGCATTGGTTGACGCTGTTGTTCAGGCAGGATATGAGGCTACTATTGCCTAAGGTAGGCAAGTAGACGGTCCTTCTCGCTAGAATCACTAAATACCGCACGTGCAGCATTTTCAGCTAGCTCACGTGCGGTATTTTTGTCTAGACCGCAGTGCTGCTGCAAAAGCTCAAACTCGCGCAAGAGGGTAGTGTTGGAGACAGTCATGTTGTCCGTGTTGATAGTGACCATCAGGCCAGCGTCAAGCAGTTGCTCAAGAGGGAAGCGCTCTATTGACTCAAAGATGTGTGTCTGAAGGTTGCTGGTAGGGCAAATCTCAAGAGCAACATTTGCAGCCTTGAGGTCCTGGATAACGCCTGTGTCCTCCAAAGAGCGAACACCGTGACCAATACGTTGTGCGCCAAGTCGAAGTGCAGCCTTGATGCTTTCTGGGCCAGCAGCTTCTCCCGCGTGAACAGTAAAAGGAACATTTTTTCTTTGTGCTTCAGCAAAAAGTGACGAGAAATTCTCTGTGGCAAAGAGCGCTTCTGCTCCTGCTAAGTCTGCTGCTACGACGCCATTTCCAAGGTACGCTGCAGCCAGATCAATTGACTCTTCATTTTTGTGCTTAAGCGCTTCACCTGTGCCACGCATAGCGCAAATAATGTATGCCGTGTGGAGCGCTGACTGTGGATGCTCTGCATAGAAGTCAGCTCTACCAGCAAGAGCAGCCTCAAGAACTTCTTGCTGAGAAAGACCTTCTGCAGTAAGGCTTCCTAGTGCAAAGCGGGGTTCAGCATAGAGAATGCCCTCTGCGTCAAGCTGCTCATGAAAAGCCTTTGCAACCGTACGAATGCCCTGTGCTGACTGCATAAGCTTGAGAGGCAGCTCAAATGTAGCAAGATACTGGTTAAGATCCTGGCAATGAGCCGGGACTTGCATCTTTTCTTTGAGTTCAACAAAAGAGAAATCAAGTCCCGCATCTGCTGCGAGTTGAGCAGCGGCAGGAAGTGGGATTGATCCATCAAGATGAACATGCAAATCGATAAGAGCACAGGAGCTCATGGCGCCTCCTACAAGAAACGTATGCTATGGCGCAAAGAGCGCAAACTAGATAGCTACATCATACGGTAGGGAAGTGGCGTTTTCCAAATCGTTTGCAAGTTTTTCAAACTGGTATCCATTGACGCGTTCAAGCAGACGTACTTCATCAGGCAAAACGTCATAGTGAATCTGTGAGCAAATAGCGCAGGCAATAGATCCAATGGTATCCGTGTCTCCACCCATCTCCGCGGCTATTCTCGCTGCTCTAGAGACCTTTCCTTGAGAGAGCTTAACTACCGCAAGAACTGCAGGTATTGTCTCTATGGTTTCGTAACCACAGCCACAGTAGTCGTAGATGTCTCTTGATGCTGCTAGGGGAGCCTCAAGGTTTTTGGCACCCTCGCAAAACTCCAGCGCCATGATGCACTTTTGATACATGCTAGGCATAGGCATTTGTGTACCAATTTTTGTGTAGAGAGCTCGGTGTCCGTAACTTAAAGCAGTTTCAAGAGCGTCCTCTACCGTAAACGAGTTTTCAGAAAGACCTCTGCTTATAGCGGCCACAATCATTGCTGCACCCATAATGGCTACGTTGGTTCCGTGCGTAGGAAGCGCAAGCTCAGTAACACTGTTAATGAGCGCATGTTTGTCTTTCCAGCTCACAATTGAAGCCAGCGGCGCGCATTTCATGGCACATCCGTTAGTGGTTCCAAGGCGACCACACGTTTTAAGCGAGTGGCCAGAAAGTCGATTGGCTAACGCAGCTCTTGTGGAAGGGCCAACTACCTGAGCAGCGTTTGGCTCTGTTGCCACATAGTTTTCCAGTGCGTCAAAGTAGCTTGACTGATTAAAAATACCCTGGTTATCAATGATATTTTTAGTCAAAATGATTGTATTTGCTGTGTCATCTGTAGTCTGACCTGCGGTAAAAGGTCTTCCAAAAAAGTCATTTTTAGGTGGACTTGAAAGACTTTGAACTCCATCAGGAAATGCAAAATCGATTTGGTGTGGTGACATCATCTCTGTTGGCATGCCATAAGCGTCGCCATAGGCAAGGGCCGTAAGCATCCTATAGAGTTTAATTTTTCTTGCCGTGTTCATGCTACTCACGCTTCTTCATGCCAGAAGAATGTGATGTTTTGACTCTACAGAGACTCTTGTTACCTGCAGAGATAAGCTTCTCATAGCAGCGTGCCATGATTGCTCCCCTCAATTAGATATTCTCTGTCTTTGCAGGTTTTTCTTTACTGTGCCGTAAGGAATGCCTCACTCCTTAGATCCTTACTTTCCCAACTTGTAGTCGCAATACAAGCTAGATGGCTCAGACAGAAAATATCTCCCCCAAGTATGTTTAAAGATATCAAATATTTAAGTATTACTACAGGGGGTAAGGCTTATTAATCGGCGGGCGGTAGCTGAAGAGAGCTTAGAGGCAACTTATTCACAATAGTGACTACATACTGTCTTATATTCTCTCTAACGCACTGAGCCATTGCTGGGTAAAATGGTTTGTAGCAATCTGAAAGGAATGGACATGCCCGCAATTTTGACTCATGACTTCTTTGGCAAGGATGCCTTTGATATAGCTGCAGGCAAACTTGGTTTTTCTACGATGGAAGAGCGAGAAGCTTTTCTGTTGGGCAACCAAGGTCCAGATCCGCTGTTTTATTTAGCAGCAGATCCGCTGCTGCATCGCTACGCTAAATATGCGTCGATCATGCATAAAGAAAAAACGCCTGAACTTCTTCTTTCTATGCGAGACGCAATTGCGCCTCTGCCACTTAAAGACGTTGCGGTTGCTCGCGCCTATATTGCGGGATTTCTCTGCCACTATATGCTTGATTCAACAGCTCATCCTTTTGTCTATTACTGGCAAAACATGCTTACCTCTCAAGGCGTAGAGGGCTTGGATGAATCTGCTAAAAATCAAGTGCATGCAGAAATCGAGAAAGACCTTGATGAGGCAATTCTTTACGCCCATCTGGGTAAAACGGTAGCTACCTATAGGCCTTATAGCGAGGTTTTGAAGGCATCACTGCATACGCTTTACGTTTTGGATAGGGTGTTTTTCTTTGCGTTGCTATGGACGTATGAAAAACCTACCGATACCAGGATTTTCTCGTCAGCTGCTGTTGATTTTAGGATTATCCAGCATCTAGCGTATTCGCCGACAGGTAAGAAGAGAAAGCTACTTGGTCATCTTGAGCGTACCTTTGGTACAAATAGGTTCTCTTTGATTGAGGCACTCTCGCACGGGGCAAGGGAATCTTCTGATTCTGATTTTGATAACAGAGCGGGAAATGAGTGGATTGATCCTTTTACGGGAGAGGTGCGCAAAGAGAGCTTCTGGGATTTGTATGACCATGCGCTGGCAAATGTGCCTTATGCACTTGACGTTTTCTTCTCGCCAGACTTTAATCTTGATACTGCAAAAGAGCTTACGCAAAATCTGAATTTTGATGGTCAGACGCTTGCAGATAAAGGTTCGACAGAATAGGTTTTTGTGGCAACGTACGTTTTTTCTGATATTCACGGTCATGTGGAGCCGCTCAGGCGTGCTCTAGAGCGTATTAATCCAACTGAGTCAGACGCGTTCTATTGTCTTGGCGACATGATTGACCGTGGTCCTAGCTCGCTTGCCACTATTAAGACAATTCGCGAGCTTCCTAACTGTACGGTTTTAATGGGCAATCATGAGCAGCTTGCGCTGCAAGCATTGAATCCAGAAGCCGACCTTGAAGCCCAGTTTATGTGGCAGATTAACGGGGGAGACGCAACGCTTGCTGAGCTCAAGACACTTTCTGATGAAGAATATTGTGAGCTGATTGCCTGGCTGCAGGCGCTTCCCTTGTACGCCACAGTTGAGGTCCAAGATAGGGATTTTGTGCTGGTACATGCTGGCGTAAAGTCCAATGGCGTTCCCTTGCCAACTGCGTGGGATAAGGCTTCTTTGGAACAGTATTTGAGCAAGCAATCTGAAAACGATTTGCTGTGGATTCGTGAAGAGTTTTGGCAATATCCAACAGATTTCCGCACGTCAGAAGCAGCGTATCCCGTTGTAATTTGCGGCCATACACCCACGCCTTTGTTAGCAAGCTTTGGTGCAAAAAACTTGAATCGTAGCGCCACTACCCCTGATGGTCTTGCGCAATGGGTCCAGTCAGATGGCGATAAGTGGGGAATAGACACGGGCACTACAGGTGGAGTCGGCTATGGCCAAGTAACTGTACTGCGCCTTGATGATTTGCAGGAGTTTGTTGAGCCGCTGCAAGAAGGCGAGTAATCGTGGCTGCAAACAGACCTCAGCCTGCTGGCGATGCTGCCAAAACTGCGCTTACGCATGTAGAGAACACGCTTGATCCCATTATCTTCCCGGACTCTCGCGTGCTGCTCTTGGGATCAATGCCTAGTCCCAAGTCTCGAGAAATCGGCTTTTACTTTGGCAATCCTCATAATAGATTCTGGCGCGTAGTTGCCGCGTTATATGGCGAGAAACCCCTCAAGTCCATACCTGAAAAGATTGACTTCTGTAAAAGACATCATCTTGCTCTTTGTGATGTGCTTAAGGCTTGTGACATTAAGGGTGCAAGCGACGCTTCTATTGCAAATCCAGTTCCACACAACATTGGCACTCTTATTCAAGATTCATCAATCTGCGCTATTTTTACACTTGGTGGGACGGCAACAAAATTTTATAAGCGCTACACCGAGCAACAAACTGGTATTTCTGCACGTCAACTGCCCTCTACAAGTCCTGCTAATGCCCGTATGTCAGTTGATGATTTGGTGGAAGAATTTTCCATTATCAAAAAATTTACCAATTGTGAGTTGACAATATCCTAGTTGCGACTAGGATTATACGCATGCGAATTATGGCTACGACATACACTGCACTTTGTGCATGCACCGCGATGTGTCTGGTGCCCGGGTCACATACGACCAGGGTGTAATTGTCGCTGAGCAAAATTTTCCTGGTACAGACTCGGGCGTAAAGCTATTTTGTAACTCTTGTGTGATCATTCGCACATCCCGAGAGGATTTATTCGCATGGACTGGAGCTTCATAGGGGAACATCTCCCACTGTATGCAGAAGCTGCAAAAATAACGCTTACTATCTCTTTCTTTGGAGTTCTCTTCTCGCTTATCGTTGGTTTGATAAGTGCTCAGATTTCGCTGATAAAAATTCCTGTTTTAAGTCAGCTTAATGCTGTTTATGTTGAGCTTTCCAGAGGAACACCCCTGCTTATTCAGCTGTTTCTTATCTACTTTGGTCTGACTAAAGTTGGTCTCAAAATGGATGCAGAAGTAGCTGCTGTTGTAGGTTTAACGTTTCTTGGTGGCTCCTATATGGCAGAGGTGTTTCGCGCAGGCTTTGAATCAGTTGCAGCTATTCAGTTTGAATCTGCACAGGTTTTGGGCCTCTCAAAGATTCAAGCGCTCCAGCACGTTATTCTTCCACAGGCACTTTCTGTAGCAATTCCAGGCCTCGTTGCTAACATCATTTTCTTAATTAAGGAATCTTCCGTTGTTTCCGGCATTGCCTTGGCAGACTTGATGTATGTGACTAAAGACATTATTGGCATGCAGTACGACACTACAGAAGCCCTTTTTATGCTGGTAGTTGCCTATGTGATTATCCTTGTTCCTATTTCTTTGCTTGGCAGCTGGCTGGAGAGGAGGCTTGACTATGCCCGTCGATAACATTTTGCTGCAGGAAGGAGTGATAACGCGCCTTCTTGGAGGTCTTGCAACAACGGTGCACATCGGCCTTATCTCCGTGGCACTTTCCATTCCTCTTGGTATTCTCGTTGGACTTTTTATGACATCCAACAACAAGGTCGTTCGCGCAATTCTTCGTGTTTACCTTGAGATTGTTCGTGTTATGCCTCAGCTAGTGCTGCTCTTTGTGGTGTTCTTTGGTACTTCTGAATGGTTTGATGTCAACTTTGATGGCATTGAAGCTTCAATTGTGGTTTTTACCTTCTGGGGAGCAGCTGAGCTTGGAGACCTGGTACGAGGGTCGTTGGAGTCAATTCCAGCGTCTCAGTATGACAGTGCGTTTGTACTTGGCCTTTCTCGCCAGCAGACATTCTTTAAGGTTATTTTGCCTCAGGCTTTCAAGCGTCTTTTACCACCAGCCATTAACCTGATTACGCGCATGATTAAGACAACGTCACTGTGTAATCTGATTAGCGTGGTTGAGCTGCTCAGAGTTGGTAGTCAGATCACCGATTTTTATCGCTTCAAGTTCCCAACCGACGGAGCACTTTGGATTTACGGAGCTATTTTCTTCCTGTATTTTGCTGCCTGCTTCCCACTTTCGTATCTTTCACGCAGGCTTGAGAGGAGCGCCTCACATGAGTAACACGGTTTTAGCAGTTAAGGACCTCACTAAGGTATATCCCTCAAGCCAGAAACCCGTGCTTGATAAGATCTCGCTCTCCATCAATAAAGGCGAGGTAGTCGTGGTGTTGGGACCTTCCGGTTGCGGTAAGTCTACGCTGCTTCGCGCCATTGTTGGCTTGGAAGATATCCAAGGGGGAGAAGTACTTCTCCACGATCAGGTTATTTCTGGTCAGAAGAGTGAAAGCGCCGCAGCAGGCATTGGTATGGTTTTTCAGAGTTATGACTTGTTCCCCAACATGACAGTTTTGAAAAACGTAACTCTGGCTCCTCTGGTAGTGCAGAAGCGCTCAGAGGATGAGGTTTTGGCACAGGCAGAAGAACTGCTGCGTCGTGTGGGACTGTGGGAGAAGAAAGACTCCTACCCATCAGCTCTTTCCGGCGGTCAAAAGCAGCGCGTGGCAATCGTACGTGCGCTTATGACTAACCCTGAAGTTCTTTTGCTGGACGAGATTACTGCAGCTCTTGACCCCGAGATGGTTCACGAGGTTTTGCAGGTAGTTATGGAGCTAGCAGAGCAGGGAATGACCATGCTGGTGGTAACTCACGAGATGCGCTTTGCTCAAGCAGTTGCTGATCGAGTCATCTTGATTGATCAGGGACACATCGTAGAAGAGTCGTCCGATGCACAAGAGTTTTTCTCGGCACCTAAAACAGAGAGGGCACAAGAGTTTTTGCGTACCTTTGAATTTGAACGTGTACATAAGTAAACAACGTGTTTTTGCACGTAGATGATGTAGTAATTGATACAACTTGTTAGGATTTGAAATGAACTTCTTTGAAAATACTTCCGCTTCTCTTTCTCGCCGTGCTTTCCTTGGTGCAAGCGCACTTTCTGCTGCAGCTCTTCTGGCTGCTTGCAAGAAAAAGGATTCCGACGGAGCTCAGGGTGGATCTTCTGATACAGACTCAAAGTTTAGAACTCTTGATGACATCAAGAAGGCAGGCACAGTAAATATCGGCGTCTTTAGCGACAAGGCTCCTTTTGGTTACGTTGATGCAAACGGTAATTACGCTGGTTACGACATTGTTTTTGCTGAGCGCCTTGCAAAGGATATGGGCGTCAAGATCAACTACATTGCCACTGACGGACAGAACCGCGTGCCTTTCTTGCAGTCAAATAAGGCAGATATCATGCTGGCAAACTTTACGGTAACCGATGACCGTAAAGAGAAGGTTGATTTCTCTCTGCCATACATGAAGATTAAGCTGGGCGTTGTTTCTCCATCCTCTGCACCAATTACTGATGTTTCTCAGCTTGACGGCAAGAAGCTTATTGTTTCTAAGGGAACCACAGCTGAGGTTTGGTTTGCTAAGAACGCGCCTAAGGTTGAGCTGGTCAAATTTGATAGCTATGCTGATGCGTATAATGCACTGCTCGACGGCCGCGGTGATGCTTTCTCAACCGATAACACTGAGGTACTTGCATGGATTAAGTCTAACCCTGGCTTTGTTGTTGGCATTGATGACCTGGGCGATTCTGATACTATTGCTGCGGCGGTTCACAAGGGTAACTCCTCGGTGTTGGAGTTTATCAATAACGAGATCACTGGCCCACTCGCAGAGGAGAACTTCTTCCACAAGGCCTATGAAGAGACGCTTGCTCCAATTTATGGCGATGAAGTAGATCCGAATACTATGGTCGTCGAGGGCGGCAAAATCTAAGTTCTGGGCCTAGTCCGTCTTTACAGCTCAATACACCCATTTCGCGAGAAGACCTTGCAGTTTGTAAGGTCTTCTCGCGTTTGTAGCCAAATTGTTAATTTGTACAGTACTTTTTAAAAATGATTCTTTGTGCTGATAAAGTAGGTCAACTATTTTTTGACCGACTAGGGCAAAGGGGCTGATAATGGCAGCTGAACAGCAAAAAGCAACTCGTAAAATTGGCGTTCCCAGGTTCCCCGGCGATATTATGCTGTATCCACTTTCTGTGGGCCTACTTCTTCATTCATTTGTTCCTCAGGTTCTAGAAATTGGTAGCTTCACCACTGCTGTTGCTAAGGGAGCTCCTGCAATTGTTGGCATTGTTTTGCTGTTTGTTGGTGCTTCTATTGATCTTAAGACGGTTCCCAAGGTTTTGAAGACTGGCCTGACCATTCTTATTCCTAAGCTCGCTATTGCTATTGCCTTTGGTCTGTTTGTTGCTAAATTCATGGGCGATAACTTCTTTGGTCTTAATGCACTTTCCATCATTGGGGGCATTACCTTCTGCAATGTTGCTTTGTACATTGGTATTACTGCTGAGTACGGAACTCCTGATGAACAGGGAGCGGCTGCAGTTTTGTCCCTTGTTGCTGGTCCTGCAGTTACCATGATTGCTCTTGGTGCAGCAGGCGTTGCAGCAATTTCTCCTACCGCACTTGCGGGTACCCTTCTTCCTCTAGTCCTTGGTGTTGTTCTTGGTAACCTTAGTCCTTTTATCAGGGGGCTTTTGGTTCCTGGTATTAACCCCTGTATTGCTGTTGTTGGCTTTGCTCTTGGTTGTGGCATGAGTGTTGAGAATCTCATTACTGGTGGTCCATCAGGTATTCTCTTAGCAGTACTTTGCATCATTACCGGTATTCTTACCATGCTTGTCGAGCGTCTTCTTGGCGGCTCTGGTAAGGCAAGTCTTGCAAGCGCAACTATTGCAGGCACCGCAACAACCACTCCTGCTGCAGTTGCTTCTGTTGATCCAACGTATACAGCTCAGGTTGTTGCAAACGCAAACGCTCAGCTTGCAGCTGCGGTAGTTATTACTGCACTGGTAGCCCCTGCGTTTACGGGTTGGCTTGATAAGAAGCTGGCTAAGAAAAATAACACTGCTGAGGCTCAGGCTCCAGAAGAAGGACCTGCTACTGAGTAATTAAGTAGGCTTTATATAATGTATATGAACTGCCTCCCATTTCTTATGTCCAAGAAACGGGAGGCAGTTCATATGCGGGTGATTATGATTCTATAGCGTGTTAGCGTTGGCTTTTAGGCCTGGCGCACAAAATAGCGCAGTTTTGGTAGGTTCTGCCGAAGAATCGACATGTTCTTAATCAAGATAGCCAAGAAGCTAGGTGGTTGCATCGCCTGATATACATTTCTATGCATAAACTTAACCTAATATGCTAAAAAATGAATAGCGTCATATAAAAGATTTAACTATAGGTAAATTTCGTACCTAAGGAACACACCTAAGTCAGATATTCTGCTCAATTGCGGGCATATTACACTTCTAAGTCAGATATTCTGCATGATTAAGGTATTTTCAGCGTCATGTATACGTCTTTTTAACAGATTATCTGACTTAGGTGTGTTTTGAACTGCTTCCTATTTCTCGTATCTAAGAAATGGGAGGCAGTTCACAGAAGAGGGTTTTATTCACCGGTTAAAGAAAATAAATGATGTGGCTTATCTCGAATATAAGCGCAAGTATGAGGAAAACTAAGAACAAAATTCTTACCCCTTTTTTGATACCGCTTTTAAAAAAGACATAAAAATCGATAACCTCAGTCAGAATTAATACTAGAAAAAATAGTAATGGTGGAATAAGTCCCTGTTTCCACAGTAGCCGCATTCCCTGATAAGCCAGAAAACTGACCAATATTACAATACGAACTGTTTTTCTAGAAATCGGTTCTGAAAAATTAAATATCTTCTCGCCAAACATATCTGTTGCCTCCCTATGGACAACAAGAGCAGTTTATTTGTTGCTAAAGATTGTAATACTGTCTATTAACCTCGTAGTATATAACTATAGTAATTTAACTTGTGATTGGAGGTGCCTATGGAAGTGGGAGAGTGGAGCATTAGTTCTCCAGCGTCCAAGTTTTTACTTGGTGCACCATGGTCAGAAAAACTTGCTCACGGATGGGTTCATCCGCTGCGCATCTCTTCCAATCAGCTTAGAGTCATTGGCTCTTGCTCTTCTTGGCACCCCGGTCTTTTTAAACAGATGGCAACGTGCACTTCAGATATTCAAGTTGCTTTTACCACGGACAGCTCAGAAGTGGTTCTTGATCTAAAAATTGATGAAGTTCCTAAGGGAGCCTCGTCTGTTTTACAGCTACTTAAAGCCACGTATTTTAAAAAGCTCAGCTCTGTATTTGTGACAGTTGATGGCAAACCTTACAAGAACTTCTCGCTGGATGATGCGGGTGAACATACACTTTCTATTCATCTAGAAACAGAAACCTCTCAGGATGACCTTGCTAGACTTCCAGGTTTTAATGACACGCATCACGTGAGTGTTTATTTTCCTTGCTTGCAGAGTGCTTCCGTTAAAAACCTTCGTGGCAATGGCACGTTTTTCTCGCCCGATGAGCCTAAGAAAAAGCTGGTGGTGTTTGGCGATTCCATTGCGCAGGGTTTTGTTGTGGAGCGCCCAGACAAAACTTGGCCGCGCAGCCTTGCTAAACGCATGAAACTTGAGGTGGTTAACCAGGGAATTGGTGGACAAGTTTATCAGCCTGGCTCATATACGTTTATTGAGGATGCTTCTTTAGTGGTTGTTGCGCTTGGAGCAAATTATCGATACGAGAAATGCACAAAGTCGCAGGTAACGTACGATATTCAAAATTCGCTCTGGCAGATTTCTCAGATGTATGCGGATACGCGTGTGGTGGTTCTGACACCTACGCCTTATTTTGAGGATGCGTATCCCACACACCCTTATTCTTGTTTCGTCGAGATTCCTCAAATTATTGAAGAATTTGCCGGTAAGTTTGGTTTGCAGTGCATCTCTGGAGAAAAGTTGTTGCCGCAGGAGAAGAAATATTTTGCTGACGATGTGCATCCAAATTCAAAGGGAACCGCACTTTTGGCAAAGAATCTATTTGAAGCCTTAAAACAACCAGTTCAGGATAGTCTTTTTTAGATACCAGACTTTCATAAAAGCTTTCTCAAAATTCAACACGACTTTTTGTCCGGTGAAACTTCTACACTAGAGGTGAAAAACATCTAGAAAGGATACACATGAACATCACTAATCCTTTTGCACCTCATTTGACCGGGCAGCTTACAGAAGAAACTCAGGCCCTTGTGGCTGAGCAAATAGCCAAGGGAACCTTAAGTCCTTACGCGTGCAAAAATGAAGACATCATTCGCCGAGATTCCACCCATGATCAGGCATCGCTTTTACGTCCGGCTTTCATGCGAGATGTCGAGAAAATCATGCACACTCCCGCGTATAACAGACTAAACGGCAAAACACAGGTCTTCTCGTTTCGTTCGCATGATGACATTACGCGCCGCGGCCTTCATGAGCAGCTTGTTTGTAGAGTTGCTAAAGATATTGGACGCGCACTTGGCCTTAACCTTGATTTGATTGAGGCAATTGCTCTTGGTCATGACGTAGGACATACTCCTTTTGGTCATGCAGGGGAGTATTTCCTCAATGATATTTATCACGAGCAAACAGGGCGTTGGTTTTTCCACAACGTGCAAAGTGTGCGCGTACTTGATGGTCTTTATGCAAGAAACCTTTCTTTACAGACGCTTGACGGGGTAATTTGCCACAACGGTGAGTTTGAACAGCAGATACTTCAAATGAGTGATCTTTCAACTTTTGATGAGTTTGACAAGGTTGTAGAAGATTGTTGGGAGAGAGGTCCTCAGGCTATTGCTCACCTGCGTCCTATGACGCTTGAAGGTTGCGTCATGCGCATCTCTGACATTATTGCGTATGTTGGAAAAGACAGACAGGATGCACTTCGTGCGGGCGCTGCTACAGAGGAAACGTTTGATGATGGTCTTGGTGGTGCTTATAACGCATGGGCTACTTCTGCTTTTGTTGCAGACATTGTTCAGAATAGCTTTGGTAAGCCTCAGATTTCTCTCTCAGAAGAGGCGTTTAAAGAGATGAAACGAGCAAAGCGCGAGAATTACCATAAGATTTATGGTGCATCAGAAGCCAATGGTGATTTCTCTGAAGACATTAAGCGCCTGTTTGAGAAGTTGTACGAATACGAGTTGTCCTCGCTTAAATCTGGTGATCAGAGCCTTGCAATCTTTAAGCATCATATTGAGCCAGTAAGCAGGCACCTTTCTAGGTACGGCTATACCTATGACTGGAAGAGTGACGTGCATCGTACTGTTGTTGATTTTATTTCTGCAATGACTGATGACTACTTTGTAGCTACCTGCGAAGCGCTCTTCCCAGAAGCTCAGGAGCTCTTTCCAAAGAGGAGCTACTTTGCAAAAGGAGTACGAGCGTAAGGTTTACCGCTCAGTCACGGTGTGGCAAACGGGCACGTAAAGAGCATTTGTGTTGAGCGGGCTTCTCGCCAAGCTTTTATGTTTGAGACGGGGTAAAATAGCTGCATGGATACTTTATTTTCTGGCATGGAACGTGCCGCTAAAAAAGCTAATGCACCACTTGCCGCCCGCATGCGTCCTACCACGCTTGATGGATACGTGGGTCAGGAAGATGCGGTTGGTCATGGCTCTTGGCTGCGTAAAGCTATTGAGCACGATACGCTCTCGTCCGTCCTGCTGTACGGTCCAGCTGGCACTGGTAAGACCACGCTTGCACGCATCATCGCTCATACAACGCACGCAGAATTTGTAGAAGTATCTGCAATTACGGGAACTGTTAAAGATCTTCGTAGAGAGATTGAGGCCGCAGAATCAAGGCTTTTAACTGCAGGTAGAAGAACTATTTTGTTCATTGATGAGATTCATCGTTTTACGCGCTCTCAGCAAGATGCCTTGCTTCACGCAGTAGAAGACAGAATAGTTGTACTCATTGGCGCAACTACAGAAAACCCTTACTTTGAGGTTAACAGCGCTCTGATTTCTCGCTCTCGTGTAGTGGAGCTGCATGCATTGTCAGATGAGGCAATCGATGAGCTCATTCAGCGAGCACTTGAGTCAGAAGATGGTCTAGCAGGCGCATTTGTTCTGGATGAAGATGCTCGTAAAGAGATTGTGACGCTTGCGGGCGGAGATGGTCGTGCGGCCTTAACTTCTCTTGAGCTTGCCTCTCAGATGGTTGACGTTCCAGAATCTGCTGACAGCACAACATCTGAGCCGCTTGTTATCACCAGGCAGAATGTTCTTGAGGCAAATCCTCGCCGCGGACTTCCCTACGATAAAGCAGGAGATATGCACTATGACATTATCTCTGCGTTTATTAAGTCCATGCGTGGCTCAGACCCAGATGCCGCACTCTATTGGCTTGCTCGCATGATTGATGCAGGTGAAGATCCTAAATTTATCGCGCGACGCATTATGATTTTGGCCTCAGAAGATATTGGCAACGCAGATCCACAGGCGCTGCTCATTGCACATGCAGCATTTAGGTCAGCTGAGGTCATTGGATACCCTGAGTGCAGAATTAACCTTTCGCAAGCAGTTATTTATATGGCGCTTGCTCCAAAATCTAATGCTGCAGAAGCGGGTATTGATGCCGCCCTCCATGAGGTAAGAACAGGTCCAAGGCGAGAAGTTCCAAGTTACTTAAGGGATCGTACGCGCCCTGGTTCTGAAGAGTATGGCAATTACCTCTATCCTCACAATTATCCTGGGGGATGGATTGAACAGCGTTATCTTCCAGAAGGACTTGAACGTGGTGCGTTCTTCTCGCCATCTCCAAGAGGTTGGGAAGCGTGGAGAATTGCAGCTACAGAGCGTGATCGTCACGAGGAAGCCTAGGAATTTGAATTACCCAAGTGGGAGCATTAAGAGGACGCTCCTCGGGTAGAATAGAAAGAACTGTAACCGTTAGCTTTGAGGGATGGCATAGATGGATTACCTACAGATTGCCCTTGTAGTCTTAGCCGTAGTTGGTGTTTGGGCCATTGTCGAGGTCGCTCTGACCCTAAGAACAACAAGAAGGTCAATTACTGAGATTACACTCTCAGCTAACAACACTATTGAGCAGATTCAACCTGTTATTTCAAAAATTGATGGCATGGTTGATGAGCTTGATCCAACCATTAAGCAGCTACCTGCACTCATGCAGAAGGTTGATGAGGCTGCAGAGAACGCTAATACCTCTCTTGAGAGCCTCAATGTGGTTCTTGGTGATGTAGCAACCGTTTCTGGTGCTGCTTCTGCGGTAACTGCAACAGTCAGCAAGGCTGCAAGCGATGCGGTAACAGGCGTTGTTGAGTCTGTTTCAAAGCTAGGAACTGGTCTTGGCGGATCTTTGAATCCTTCCAAGCTTGCTGAGGTAGCTCAGGCTCGCCTGAGCGGTGCGACAGCTTCCGCACAACAGAGTGCACAGCGTGCTCAAGAGTATCTTGAGGAGCTTCCTCTGCTTTCTCAGGACAAGACAAAGCATTCTAAACCAGCTCGCACTGAGCAGTTCTATATCGAGTACGGTTCTGAGTCTTCTCAGAAGACTGAGGAGTAGATTGTAATGGCACAAAAAATTGTTGAACTTTCCGCTCCTGCAGATCCAACATTTGCTCGTTCCGTCAGAATGATGGCTGCTAATCTTGCCGTTTTGTGCAAGATGAATGTTGATGAGCTTGAAGATGTCAAAATGGCCGCAGAAGAAGGCTTTGTCTTTGCTTGTGGCACTCAGAAAGACTCTGTAGATATTACGTTTACCCTCGAAGACAATACTATGGCTATTGATTTTGACTTGGGTGATGAGGATCCAGTTGAGTCTGAGGCAGATAATTCTCAGCCACTAGAACTTGTAGAGTTACTACTCTCCGCTATTTGTGATGAGTTTGCGCTTTGTGATGACGGTTATACGCTTCATCTTGTAAAGATTTCTGGCGGTGCACATGCCTAAACCTGAAGCTAACGAGGCAGTACAGGCATCTGCAGAAGAGCAGAAAGCCGCAAGAAGAGCTGCTCGCCGTGCTTCTAAAGGTACCCCGGCCTGGGATAAAGATAGAACACGAAAGCTCTTTGCCCAATATAAAGAAACTAAAGACCCTGAGGTAAGAGACCAGCTTATCGTGAGTCACTTAAACCTCGTGCGCTTTTTGGCCTCCAAGTTTAAAAACCGTGGAGAACCTCTTGATGATTTGATTCAGGTGGGAACCATTGGACTTATCAAGGCAATTGATAGGTTTGAGCCTGATCGTGGTCTTGAATTTACAACATATGCAACGCCAACCATCATGGGAGAAATCAAGCGTCACTTCCGCGATAAAGGCTGGTCAGTACGTGTTCCTCGTCGTTTGCAGGAGCTTTCTTCCAAGATTAATCAGGTCACTGATGATTTGACTAAAGAGCTGCAAAGAAGCCCTTCAATTGAAGAGATCGCCCAGCGCCTTGATACTAACGTTGAAGAGGTTCTTGAGGCTATGGAGTCTTCTAGCGCTTATAGCTCTGTTCCTCTTGAGGGAGGCGGCTCTGGTGCTGATGGCGACGAGACTCCTTCAATCATTGATCAGTATGTGACCGAAGATGAGGATCTTGCTGGTTCTGATGACCGCATTGTTCTTGAAGAGGCCATTAGAGACTTCTCGCCACGAGAGCAAGAGATTATTCGTATGCGTTTTGTTGAAGGTCTTACTCAGGTAGAGATTGCGGAGAAACTTAATATCTCTCAGGTACAGGTTTCAAGGCTGCTTCGTCGCACCTTAAAGCGTATCCAAGAAAAGATTGACCCAGAAAGCGTGAATCGTTAATGGATCAAAAGCATCAAAACTTCTCCGATTCATCTCAAAAATGGAAACAACGTGGCTTAATGGTGTGGACAGTCATTGGTCTGGCCGCATTGTTTGCACTTGCATTGTATGTTCTTGGCATCCTGGGACAGGCTGTTGAGCTGCTCGCCATTGGCGCAATTGTTGCGTTTGTCTGCAGCCCTGTTACCAATTGGCTTGAAGACAGGGGAGTGCCTCGTGGCATTTCCGCTCTTATCGCGCTTGTTCTTACGCTCATTGTGCTGGTAGGATTTTTGATTTTGATTGCGCAGCCATTGGTATTTGAGCTTACTACGCTACTCAGAAATGCCCCTTCGTATGCAAGTCAGATAGGAGCAATGGCAAGGGAGTTTTGGCAGAACTTTGACACTCAAAGTAACCCTGCTGTTAGACAGACAGTAGAACTTGCAATTGAACAGGCATCAAGTATTGGAATATCAGTTGCTTCTGGTATTTTGAGTTGGCTTTCCACATCTGCTTTAGGCAACATCTCTTCTATGGCAAACCAACTCATGGTCTTCTTCTTAGGCCTAGTGCTTGCCTATTGGTTGGCTAAAGATTATCCAGTTATTGTCCGTGAGATGGCTATTATTGCTGGTCCTCAAAAAGAGAATGAGTTCAGACTTATTCTTGCAATCTTAAGTAGATCTACCAGTGGATATATGCGAGGCACTATCATTACCTCTGCGATTAATGGCATTCTTGTGTACTTTGGGTGTCTGATTTTAGGCAACCCTTATGCCGCTCTTATTGGCATGGTTACAGGAATCTTCCATATTATTCCTGTAGTTGGACCGGTTTTCTCGGCAGGTATTGCTCTTATTTTGAGCATCTTGGTAGACCCTGTCATGACCGTATGGACTATCGTTATCTTGATGGTTGCACAAAACGTTGTTGATAACGTGCTTTCACCTTTGGTTATGGCAACGAGCGTTAAAGTTCACCCGGGTCTTTCGCTCGTTGGTATTGTCATTGGCAGCGCTCTTGGCGGAGTAGTTGGAACTATTCTTGCCATACCTTTGACAGCAGCACTGAGGGGCATCTTTGTGTACTTCTTTGAGAAGTATTCGGGCAGACAGATTGTCTCGCCAAATGGCGCGCTTTTTAACTCGACGCAGTATGTGGATGAGTCTGGCGCTATTCTGCCAGAGTATGATGCCCTCGATGACCCAAAGTTCTTTGAGGAGTCGCGTCTTGTTGATCAAGACACTACAGCTCATGTGCGCAGCAAGTCTTCAGCTCCTGCACCCAAGATTCTTGGACATGATTTTTCTCAGTTACTTTTTAGGAATACTCAAGAAGTTACTAAGGAACCAGATAAACCATCGTCAGATGCGGTAGACTCAGACAGTACAAAAGAGTAGTTATTTGAATACGGAGAAGTACTTTATGGCTGACTATAAAACAATGACAACAGCAGAGATTCGCGAGGACTTCCTAAGCTTCTTTGAGAGCAAGGGTTGCAAGCGCTATCCTTCTTCATCTCTGGTGCCTTCTGATCCTTCGCTGCTTCTTGCTAATGCTGGCATGAACCAGTTCAAGGAATATTACCAGGGCATCAAGACTATGAAGGAGATTGGCGCAACTTCCTGCCAGAAGTGCCTTCGTACTAACGATATTGACAACATTGGCGACTCTCGCCATCTCTCATTCTTTGAGATGCTGGGCAACTTCTCCTTTGGTGGTTACACCAAGCGCGATGCATGTACCTGGGCAATGGAGTTTATCTCTTCTCCAGAGCACCTTGGCCTGCCTCTTGATCGCCTGTACTTTACTGTTTTTACTGACGACGATGAGGCAATTGAGATTTGGAAGTCTCTTGGCGTAGCAGAAGATCACATCACCCGTCTGGGCGAGGAGGACAACTTCTGGGCAGCTGGTCCAACCGGTCCTTGTGGTCCTTGCTCTGAGATTTACTTTGACCAGGGTCCTGAGTTTGAGGGAGAGACTCCTGGAGACGACGGTGACCGTTACCTTGAGTTCTGGAACCTCGTCTTTACTCAGTTTGATCGCCAGGAAGATGGTTCTCTGCCTGAGCTTCCTCATCGCAACATCGATACCGGCATGGGCCTTGAGCGTATCGCAGCTATCATGCAGCATGAGGGCACCAATTACGAGGGTGACATCATGCGTACCCTCATCTCTTTGGGCGAGAAACTCTCTGGTAAGAAGTATCACTCAACTGATGAGATTGACCGCAGCCTGCGTATTCTTGCAGACCACTCTCGTGCAGTTACCTTTATGATTGGTGACGGTATTCTCCCTGGCAACGAGGGTAGAAGCTACATTCTTCGCCGCCTGCTCCGTCGCGCTGTCTACCACGGCCGCTTACTGGGCATTCAGGGCACCTTCATGGCAGAGTACGCACATGAGGTTGCTGTTCTGCTTGGCGCAGAGTATCCAGAGCTTGTCGAGAAGAGCGCTCTTATCGACGGCATTCTGACTGCAGAAGAGGAGCGCTTTGGCGCTACGCTTGACGCAGGCGAGTCTAAACTTACTGCAGAGCTTGAGCAGCTAGAGGATGGCGCACAGCTTTCTGGTGAGGTTGCATTCCTTCTGCACGATACCTACGGATTCCCTATTGATCTTACTCGTGAGATTGCTGCAAATGCAGGTCACGTTGTTGACATGGACGCCTTTGATGCTGCAATGACTGAGCAGCGTGAGCGCGCTCGTAAGTCTGCTAACCGCGATGCCTGGGGCAATGCTCAGAGCATTTGGGTTGCACTTTCTGACCGCCTTGATGAGACCGTCTTTGACGGCTACGACAACAACGAGCTCTCCGGAGTTCGTGTTGTTGCTCTTGTTCAGGATGGACAGGAGGTTGAGTCCGCTTCTGCTGGCTCTGAGGTTGAGGTTGTACTTGACCGCACGCCTTTCTATGCAGAGATGGGCGGCCAGGTAGGGGACACCGGCAAGCTGACAGCTCCTGGTCTCTACGTTCACGTCACTGATACCAAGCACCGTGACGGCGGTCTTGAGTCCCACGTTGGCGTGGTAGAGGAGGGCACCATCTCTGTTGGTGACTCTGTCACCGCAACTATCGACGCTGGTCGTCGTGAACTTATCCGCCGCAACCACACGGCAACTCACCTGCTTGACGCTGCACTTAAGAAGGTTTTGGGCGACCACGTTAACCAGGCTGGTTCTCTTGTTGCTCCAGATCGTATGCGCTTCGACTTTACGCACTTTGAGGCTCTTACTAAAGATGAGCTTGATCGCATTGAGGGCATGGTAAACGCAGAAATCTTTGCTGCTAAGCCTGTTGTTACTCAGATTATGAGCATTGAGGATGCAAAGGCCGCTGGTGCTGTTGCACTCTTTGGCGAGAAGTACGGTGATGTCGTACGCGTTGTCTCTGCTGGTGCAGAAGACACTCCATTCTCTCGTGAGCTCTGCGGTGGTACTCACGCACGTAACACAGCAGACCTTGGCCTCTTCAAGATTATTTCTGAGAGCTCCGTTGGTTCTAACTCAAGGCGTATTGAGGCGGTAACTTCTATGGGCGCTATCGAGTACGTTGATGAGCGTCTGGCTCAGCTTGATGAGGTTGCCGCAGCTCTGAAGGTTCGTCCTTCTGCTGTTGCAGACCGCGTTGAGCAGCTGCAGCAAGATCTTCGCACTGCAAACCATAAGCTTGAGGCCGCTCTTACCGGAGCAGGCAGCAACCAGGTAGCAGAAGCACTTAAGTCTGCTGTTCAGCTTAATGGCTATAGCTGTGTAATTGCTAAGCTTGAGGGCCTTTCTGGCAAAGAGCTCCGCTCTGCTTGGGATGGCATCCGTGATGCATCTGACGGCCAGCCTGTTGCTTGCGTCATTGCATCCGCAACCGCTGACGGTAAGGTTTCCCTGCTTGCAGGTGCCACTGATTCTGCAGTTGCAGCGGGCTTCTCGGCAGGAGACATTGTAAAAGAGATTGCAGAGCTTGTTGGTGGCCGTGGTGGCGGTAAGCCAGCAATGGCGCAGGCAGGTGGCTCAAATGCTGCAGGAATTGACGGTGCGCTTGAGGCTGCAAGAACAAAGCTTGGTGCATAACGTTTGCGCGTTTTAGCTCTAGATATTGGTGAAGTTCGCATCGGGGTTGCTATAAGTGACCCCGATGGTGCTATTGCGTCACCTGTTTGCGTGCTACCTGCGCAAGAGGTGCTCTCACATGCACGAACGTTTAAGGCTGTGCTTGACGATTGGGAGCCAGAACTGCTTTTGTGTGGTCGTCCTAAAACGCTTGCCGGCGAAGATGGACCACAGGCCCAAAAAATTACCGCTCAAGCTGAGCAAATTGCGAAGAACTGCCAACTTCCATTAGAATTTACTGACGAAAGACTTTCTTCTGCGGAAGCAAAGAAGATTCTTCGAGCGCAAGGTTTATCTGAAAAAGCCATGCGTGGAAAAGTTGACATGGTTGCTGCTTCGCTCTTTTTGCAATCATGGCTTGATGCACAGATGAATAAGGGAGACTAAATGCCCACCCTATCCAATGGTTCTTCTCCGCGTCGTCAAGGCGCACATTTTTCTTCTCCTGTTCCAGAGGGACAGGCTCAGGAAGAGCAGACTCAGCAGGAACAGATCACGCAGCCTTCAGTTGAGGCTACAGGATCGCTACCTGCACTTACCGGCGGCAAGCTTTCTTCAAGAAGCGCTCAAGTCACTCATATGGCAAAGAACAAGCAGGTAAAGCATAGAGATAAGAAGGCTTCAAAGCGTTCTCGTATTTTTGCGGCACTTATCGCTTTTATCATGGTTGCAGCCCTTGGCATCTTTGTATGGAAAGTAGCGCTTCCAGAGCTTTCTCGTGCTAATTCCGATACACAAGAAATTACCGCTGGTCAGCAAGTTACCATTACTATTCCAGATGGTGCTGGTGCGCAGGAAGTCGCAAAGATTCTTTTTGAGAACAAGATTATTGCAACTAAGAGCGAGTTTTTAAACCAGGTAAAGCGTCAGGATGCTGAGCAGAAAATTAAGAGCGGTATCTATGTTATTACCACTGGTACCAAGCCGGCAGACATCGTTCATCTGCTTATTTCTGGCCCTAATGCTCCTGGTAGTGGCTTTGTCGTACCAGAAGGTTATACCGTTTCTCAGGTTGCGGATTTGGTTCAGGACTACTTTGGTATTTCTCGCGATGATTTCTTGAATCAGGCAAAAGCATCCAATTATGTTGCCGACTATCCGTTCCTTGCAGGTGCGGTAGATGCTAATGATTCTCTTGAGGGCTACTTGTTCCCCAAGACCTATACCTTTACAGAAAGCAATGTAACTGCTGATACGGTCATCCGTGCCATGCTTAATCAGTTTAAGACAGAGACAGCTGATCTTAACCTTGATGCCGCTCGCATTACGCTCAATAAGCGTTACAACTTGAATCTTACTAACGAGCAAATCATTATCATGGCATCGATTATTGAGCGAGAAGCCCTGACTGATGATGACCGTCCTAAGGTTGCATCTGTCTTCTACAACCGCCTGTACGATGATATGTATCTCCAAAGTGACGCAACTCTTGCTTACTCTTTGGGTAGGGAAGCTACCGCAGATGAGCTCAGCTCAATGACAAGCGACCCATATAATACGTACGCGTTTAAGGGTTTGACTCCTACGCCTATTTGCTCCCCAGGCTATGCCTCTATTAAGGCGGCTATGGATCCAGCTGCAACCAATTATTACTACTTCTGGATTACCTCGGATGAGCACGTCTTCTCAGAGACGTATGACGAGCATCAGCAGGCTATCGAAAACGCACGCGAGCGTGAAGCCGCAAGTAAGCAATAGCTGGTGTGGCATGAGTTTAATCAAAGCAACACAATACGTCTCTGCTGTTGAATACATCTCAATAGAGGATTTGGTTCAGCAGGGGATTAAGCTTGTGCTCTTAGATCGCGATAATACCTGTGTGCCCCGAGACACCAAGATGGTGCCGCCAGAGATTTCTGCTTGGTTTGAGAAGGCTCATGCGGCTGGATTAACGCTCTGTCTCATCTCCAATAACATTCACCTCAATGAGGTCCAGCGTAGTGCTCACGAGCTGGGAATTGAAGGAGAGGGCTTTGCGTGCAAGCCGCTTCCTCGCGCGCTAACTGCTGCTATGAAGCGTTTCTCGGCAACTAAAGAGCAAACCGTGATGGTGGGAGACCAGATTTTTACTGATGTTATTGCAGGTAATTTGGCTGGTGTCTCAACTATTTTGGTAAAGCCGCAGTCCAATGAGGATCTTTGGTACACCAATATCATTCGTCACGTCGAGCGCCACATTTTAAAAAATGTAACTTTTACGTCATAACAAGACGGCTTTAGTTTACTTGCTCCAACTCGATGATAGAATCATCTTGAAAGGCTGGAGGAGTATGGAGCTTCGCGATTCAAGATACGTTGTACATGAGGGTTGTGATCATATCTTTTTTGTAGGCTTTCTGGGTGCCGGAAAGTCCACACTCGCACGTAATTTGGGCGAGTTGTTTCACCGCCGTTATGTTGACACCGATCGCCTAGCAGAGCGTATAGCAGGTAAATCACTGGCAGAAATCTACGAAGATGACGGTGAAGAGCTTTTTAGGCAGGCGGAAACTGAGGTTTTGCACACGCTTAAGTCTAAGAAGTCACTGCTCGTAAGCTGTGGCGGTGGAATTGTCGAGAAGGACGTTAATCTTGCGCTTATGCGTGAGATGGGAGTCATTGTGTTTCTCGACGGCGATCTTTCTGACTCGCTTCGTCAAATTCAGCGCACGGATAGGCGTCCTGATCTGGGAAGCTTTGAAAACGCTACTCAGCTCTATAGACGTCTGCGTCCACGTTATGAGGCCGCTGCTGATATTACTATTGATATTCGTGAGAAAACATTTGAGCAGGTAGCCATTGATTCTGGCAAGCTGCTTTGGGAAAGAGGTCTTCTATGAGTGACAATGTTCAGGCTGAGCTTGAAGAGGAATTGCCACCTGTTCAGATTAAACAGTGGGTTTCTATTCCTGGTGGCTCTATTGCACTTCGTTCTGGTGCGGGCGTTCTTTCAAACTTTGGTACTGAGCTCAGAACCGCAGTGGGAAGACCCCATCGCTGTGCTTTTCTTGTCAGCGATCAGGCAGACGAAGACCTTGCTGAGCTTCTGCGTAGAGACCTCACCACCATTGGTTTTCTCGTCACACGTGTAGATGTAGAAGATGGCAAGGCAGCAACTACCGTGGCAACTGAGGCACAGGTATTGTCTGCTTTGGCAGAAATGCACCTGACAGCTGATGATTTAGTAGTTGCCGTGGGCCACGAGGGCGTTATTTCTCTTGCTAACCACGTGGCAAACAAGTGGTGTGGGGGAGTCTCCCTTGCTACTGTTCCGCTTGATTTAGCAGCAGTTATTGTCTCGTCTATTACTCCTCGAGCGCTTGATACTGACGCTGAACATCAGCGCCTTGTTACCACTAAGCCTTGCGCTCGTTTCTGCTTTGCAGATCTTGAGGTTATGGATCTTTGCGATGACAACGCTAAGGTTGCACAGGTATGTATGGTTGCAACGGCTATGTCTGATAATGAGGCGGAGTTTGGCCGCATTTGGGATAGAGCAGATAACCTCTCCTCTGGAGTTGCCGATATAGTTGCAGAGCAGCTGGCAGAGTCTACTAAGACCCGTGGCCGTCTCTCTGATTCTTCCGCTATTGCAATTCAGCAGTCTGTTCCTTACGGCTGGGTTTTTGTGGAGGCACTTCGTCCGCTCATCCCAGCTGATCAGCCTCTTTCTGCACTTTATGCAGACGCACTGCGCTTCTCGGCAAGAATTGCAGTAGCTAAAGAGTCGCTTTCTTTTGACGATATGCTTGCCCAAGACGAGATTCTTGAGCGTTTGAATATTGGCTTTATTACCTGTGACATTACTTCTGAGCAGCTTATCGAAGCGCTCAAACAGGAATGTTTCCGTTCTACTAATCGTTTTATGTTGCCGATTCCAATGTCTATTGGAAGGGTAAGATTAGCTTCGGTCGACGAGGAACTTCTCGCCGAGCATGCCCGCGCTTGGTGTGAGGCTCACGCTTCGCATTAAAGTGCCGCATCTTGCAGTAAGGAGCCTGTTTTCTGAGGCGACTCCACAAGGTGCAACTCTTTGTTGTAAACATCTCGAGAAGGGATTTGAAATGGCAGATTTACAGGCAGCAGCAAAGCGCGTTGCGCGCTTTCGCGAGGTAATGGCTCAGAGGGGTTACGACGCTGTTGTTCTACGTCACAACCCAGACCTTCGTTGGTTGACTGACGCTGAGCGTACCTTTGACTTTGAGCAGGCACATACTGCATTTATTACGCAGGATGAGCTCTTCATGCACACTGACTCTCGTTACTACAACACATTCCTGGAGCGCCTTGGCGCTGATTCTCCATGGAAGTTTGACCAGGAAGTCACTACTCCTACCGAGTGGGTTGCCGCTCATGTTGCTGAGGCTCGTGCTCGCGTAGTTGCTATTGAGGACACCGTTGATCTTGCGTTCTTTGATGGTCTTGAGCAGGCATTGCGTGATCGTTCTGTTGCTGCTTTGCTTCCACGCATGCATGGTGATATTGCTGAACTGCGTATTGTTAAAGACCCAGCTGAGATTGAGCTTATGAAGCACGCTCAGTCAATCACTGACAAGGCATTCCTCCACATCTGTGAGTACATCAAGCCAGGCCTCACTGAGCAGCAGATTCGTGCTGAGCTTGAGAACTATATGCTCTCTAACGGTGCAGATGCTCTTTCCTTCGATTCCATCATTGCTTCTGGCCCTAATGGTGCTAATCCTCACGCACAGCCAGGCGAGCGCGTGGTTCAGACAGGCGACATGATTGTTATGGACTACGGTGCGGGCTACCTGGATTACCACTCAGACATGACCCGTACCGTTGTTGTTGGCGCGCCATCCGAGGAGCAGCAGCACGTCTTTGACGTTGTCCGCAAGGCAAATGAGACTTGCGCAGCAGCTATTCATGCAGGTGTAACTGGTTCTGATATTCATAACCTTGCAGTTAAGGTTATCTCTGAGGCTGGCTACGGTGAGTACTTTGGCCACGGCCTTGGCCACGGTGTTGGCGTTGAGATTCACGAGCGTCCATTCTTCAACCCTCGTTGGAACAAGGTTATTGCAGCAGGTTCTGTTGTTACCGATGAGCCTGGCATTTACCTGCCTGGTAAGTTTGGTATCCGTCTTGAGGACTTTGGCGTTGTTACTGAGGACGGCTACGATGTCTTTACTCAGTCCACACACGACCTTGTGTCTGTTGGCTGCTAACTAGACGCGATATACAGAATTTTTACGGCCAGAAGCTTTAGGTTTCTGGCCGTATTTTTTACCGTATCTCCTAGGGCGAGAAGACCTTCTCGCCTAAAAATTAGCTTATAAAACCTAAAAAATTTAAAAAGAGTTAGGTTAGTGGAGGTATGTTTTAGACTTATGTAATAAAATCAGAAAAGTAATTGTTATTTTCATTGTTATGTTTACAGTTTCATTTGTTTTATTAGGCGGAAAAGAAGGAGGTAGAAGTGGTTAGTATCGTTCTAGCCAGCCATGGCAAATTTGCCGAGGGCATCAAAGATTCTGGCAGCATGATTTTTGGACCACAGGAAGGCGTTGTAGCTGTAACGCTTACTCCTGATATGGGCCCAGATGACTTGCATCAGAAGATTCTCGACGCAATTGCCACGCTTGAAGATCAAGAGCACGTTTTGTTCTTGGTTGACCTATGGGGTGGCACCCCCTTTAACCAGATTTCTCGCGTTCTTGAGGAAGAGGGTAAAGAGGATTGGGTTGCCGTTACTGGTCTTAACCTCCCAATGCTTATTGCAGCATATGGCTCTCGCCTTGGCGTAGATACCGCCGCCGAGGTAGCAAAAGAGATTTACTCTGAAGCTCGTATGGGCGTGAAGATTAAGCCAGAAGAGCTTGAGCCACAAGAGGCAACACCTACTGATGTTCCAGCCGCTCCAGCAGCACCTCAGGGAGCAATTCCTGCAGGTACCGTTATTGGCGATGGCAAGCTTAAGATTGTTCTTGCACGTATCGACACCCGTCTTCTGCATGGTCAGGTTGCAACTACGTGGACAAAGATGACCAAGCCAGATCGCATTATTGTCTGCTCTGATGGTGTTGCTCAAGATGAGCTCCGCAAGACCATGATTATTCAGGCAGCTCCTCCAGGAGTACATGTCCACGTTGTTCCTATCAAGAAGATTATTGAGATTGCTCACGACACTCGTTTTGGCAATACCAAAGCAATGCTTCTGTTTGAGACTCCTCAAGATATGCTTCGCGCAATTGAGGGTGGCGTAGAAATCAAGGAAGCTAACCTTGGCTCTATGGCTCACTCTGTTGGCAAAGTTGTTGTTACCAACGCAGTTGCTATGGATGAGGACGACGTAAAGACCCTTGAGGCCATCCGTGAGTGCGGTACAACGTTTGATGTTCGTAAGGTTCCTGCAGACAGCGCAGAGAACTTTGAGGCAATGCTTAAAAAAGCTAAGTCCGAGCTTGGCGCCCGTAAGTAACTAGAAGGAGGTAGAAATGACACCTATCACAATACTGCTTGTCGTAATTGTTGCTCTTCTCGCTGGCATGGAAGGTATTCTTGACCAGTGGGAGTTCCACCAGCCCCTGGTTGCTTGCTCACTAATTGGCCTTGTGACTGGTCATCCTGCCGAGGGAATTATCCTTGGCGGTTCGCTTCAGATGATTGCTCTTGGTTGGGCAAACATCGGAGCTGCAGTTGCTCCAGACGCAGCTTTGGCATCTGTCGCATCTGCAATTATCATGGTTTTGGCACTTAACGGTGGAGACACTGACACCACCGCTGCTATTAACACCTCTATTGCACTTGCAATTCCTCTGTCAGTAGCAGGCCTGTTCCTTACCATGATTGCTCGTACTATTGCAACTGGTATTGTCCACGCAATGGATGCAGCTGCCGAGAAGGGCGATTTTGCTGCAATCGAGCGTTGGCACATTGTAGCTATCCTCATGCAGGGCGCACGTATTGCTGTTCCTGCAGCTGCTCTTTGCTTCATTGACCCAGCTATTGTCACTGATGCTCTCAACGCAATGCCAAAGTGGCTCACTGGCGGTATGGCAGTTGGCGGCGGCATGGTTGCTGCTGTTGGTTACGCAATGGTCATTAACATGATGGCTACTCGCGAGGTTTGGCCATTCTTTGCACTTGGCTTTGTCTTTGCTGCTATTAACCAGCTCACTCTTATTGCTCTTGGTGTTATTGGTGTTTGCCTTGCTATTCTCTACATTGGTCTTAAAGACCTTGCTAAGCAGGGTGGCGGCGCAGGTGGTGGATCAGGCGATCCACTCGGCGATATTATTGACAACTACTAATTCTGAAGGAGCGTGAAACTAATGGAGAATAAGATTCAGCTTTCTAAGAAAGACCGCATGTCTGTTGCTCTTCGTCATCAGTTCCTTCAGGGTTCTTGGAACTACGAGCGTATGCAGAACGGTGGTTGGGCATTCTCAATGATTCCAGCCATCAAAAAGCTTTATCCAAACAAAGAAGATCAGGTAGCAGCTCTTAAGCGTCACCTTGAGTTCTACAACACTCACCCTTATGTTTCTGCACCAGTCATGGGCGTTACCCTTGCACTGGAAGAGGGACGTGCTAACGGTGAGCCTATTGACGACGTTGCAATTCAGGGCGTTAAGGTAGGCATGATGGGCCCTCTGGCCGGTGTTGGTGACCCAGTCTTCTGGTTTACCGTCCGTCCAATTCTTGGAGCACTCGGCGCATCTATTGCCGCTGGTGGTTCTGCACTTGGCCCTATTCTCTTCTTTGTTCTGTGGAACGTCATCCGCCTTTCCTTCCTGTGGTACACCCAGGAGTTTGGCTACAAGGCAGGCGCTTCAATTTCTTCCGATCTTTCTGGCGGCATGCTGGGCAAGATTACTGAGGGTGCTTCTATTCTTGGTATGTTTATCATTGGCGCGCTGGTACAGCGTTGGGTTTCAATTTCATTTACCCCAGTTGTTTCTACCATTCCTCAGCAGGCAGGTGCCTACATTGATTGGACAAGCATTCCTTCAGGAGTAGAGGGAATGCACCAGGCATTGAAGCTTTACGCTGCTCTTGGACCAAACGGTCTTGATCCAGTGAAGGTAACCACACTGCAGTCCAACCTTGACTCGCTTGTTCCTGGACTGGCAGCTGTTGGTCTGACACTGCTTTGCTGCTCACTGCTTAAGAAGAAGGTCTCTCCAATTGCTATCATCCTGGCTCTCTTTGCTGTTGGTATTATTGGTCGACTCCTTGGCTTTATGTAATGAGTAAGAGTACGTTCTAGTACTTAAAGTCGCACGAATATGGGTCGCGCTCTATAATGGGTGCGACCCATTTTTGAAAGGATTGTATGGCTCAGTCTCAAAACAGTACGGTTGACTTCACCGCAAAGGCAACGTCATTTCACGGGCTAACTACGTATGGCGACATCCTTATTGGCAATAAGGCCTTTGAGTTCTACAACCAGAAAAATCCCGAAGACTATATTCAGATTCCTTGGGATCAGATAGATCACGTGGCCGCCTCAGTCCTGGGACGTACTAAAAGTGTTTCTCGCTTTGCTATTTTTACTAAAAGTAATGGTAATTACTCATTTTCAACGCGAGATAACAAAGCAGCACTTCGTGCTATTCGCGCCTATATAGGTGAGGAGAAACTCGTACGTTCTCCAAACTTCTGGTTTGTCTTTAAGCATGGACTCATGGCAATCCCACAGCTTCCTCGCCTTATTAAAGAGAGTTTTATTAAAAAGAAGTAAGCAAATTTTGCATTTTCACAAGAGCCGCCAGCACGGAAGGCGTGAAACTGATAAAATCCAACATGCATATACGTGTCGCGGGTAGTTTGAAAATTCACGTTCTTCTCGCGACTTTATCGAGTGAAAAGAGTGAGACGTGGCAACTATCAGCACCGCAGATTTCAAGAACGGCCTTGGTCTTAAGATTAACGATAAGTACTACACTATTGTTGAGTTCCAGCACGTAAAGCCAGGTAAGGGCGGTGCTTTTGTCCGCTATAAGATTCGTGACCTTCGTTCTGGTCGCGTTATTGATCAGACCTGCAACGCTGGTACCAAGTTTGAGAACGTTCTTCTGCTCACCAAAGAGATGCAGTATCTCTACAATGACGGCGAGTCCTTCTACTTCATGGACAACGAGACTTACGATCAGGTAGCTGTCCCTGCTGATTTCATCGGCGAGAAGAGCGTCTGGTTCAAGGAGAACGATAACGCACAGCTTCTCTATGCAGACACTGAGCTTCTTGGTGTTGAGCCTCCAATGTTCATTGAGGCAGAGATCACTGAGACTGACCCAGGCTTCAAGGGAGACACCGTTCAGGGCGGTACCAAGCCAGCAACTATTGAGACTGGTGCAACGCTTCAGGTTCCAATGTATCTGAACCAGGGTGAGCGCATTAAGGTTGACACTCGCGACGGCAAGTTTGTTTCTCGCGTTTAATGCATTTTCTTTGGGTGCATTGGCACCCAACAGTATTGAGTGATTATTTCAAAGACAGTTTGTCTTTTTTAGGGGGTAGACATGGCTGAAACAGAGCTTCGTATAGCAGGCATCGGCATCTCAAAAGATGTAATTTCAACGGTTGTCTCCGGCGCAGCTGGAAGTGTTGAAGGTGTTGCCTCCGTTGGCGGAAACGATACACTGGCATCCAACCTTATTAACGTCTTTACCAGCAGAAGTCTTGCTCCAGAGAAGGCTGTAGAGGCAGGCGTAGAGAATGGTCAGCTCCACCTTGGAGTTCACCTTACCGTTTTCTACGGCTATCCTTTTACAAAGCTTGCGTCTGAGGTAAGGCTTGCTGTTGCAACTGCTGTAAATGAGCAGATTGGCGTCAGTATTGCTTCCGTTGATGTTTACATTGACAGCCTTGTTTTTCCTAAGGAGTAGGCTTGAGCGTTAAGTTTTTTGGACGTACCCGCGCCCGTAGCCAAGCACTACAGCTCTTATTCCAGGCTGAAGCCACTAATCGCAGCGTTCTTGAGGTCCTCGACGGAGACTACACGCTCTCCGAGGGACCTCTTGATGAGTATGCGCAGTCGCTGGCAGTAGGAGCAGATGGCATCAGAGATGATCTTGATGACATCATTGCTGCTTACTCAAAAGACTGGGCAATTGATCGTATGCCTTCCGTAGACCGCAATCTCCTAAGAATTTCTCTTTATGAGATTCTTGAGGTTCCTGAGGTTGATGTAGCTGTTGCTATTAACGAGGTAGTTGACCTTGCTCGCGCTTACTGTGGCGATGATTCTCCTCGCTTTATTAACGGCGTTCTTGGTCGTATTGTTGATGATGTTGAGGCTGGAGAAGACATTTATTCTCTGTGCCATAAGCAGTCTGCTGAGCAAGACGTTTCTGAAGAAGAGCCAGAGAGCTCTGTGGAAGATGCAGAGTAGTCATGGCAAAAATCGATACGTCTGAATATCAGAGCTTTGACCAGATAACCGCAAGACTTGATTCAATTGTTGATCAAGTTCGCGATAAAAACGTCTCGCTGGAGCATTCTCTTGACCTCTTTGATGAGGCAATTGCCCTAGGTTCAAAAGCTGTCAACATGGTTGACACCACAGAGTTTACGCCAGAAGAGGAAGAGCGTCTGGTTCAGGCTCAGGCTGCAGGAGATACGGCTGACGCAGAGAGCGCCGCAGAAGCTACCACTGGTGAGCAGGCTTCTTCTGAGCAGGTTGAGGCTTCAGCTGCAGATGAAACGTCGTCTGATGACGCGGTTTCAGAAAGCGATGAGCACTAGTGGCTCAACGCATTTCTCGCCAAAGGCTCGATAAAGAGCTGGTTAGGCAAGGATTTTTCAAGGACACTCAAGCTGCATTACGCGCAATTCTTGCGGGTGATGTTTCTACGCGCGACAGAAGATTAACTTCAGCAGGAGAGCTTGTTCCTGAGGGATTGTTTCTGCACGTAAAAGGTGCTATTCCATACGTGAGCCGAGGTGGACTTAAGCTCGAGCGTGCCTTTGAAGTTTTTGATTTTACGGTTCAACAGAAAAAATGTTTAGATATTGGCTGTTCAACTGGCGGTTTTACCGATTGCCTGCTTCAACATGGAGCTGCTTCGGTTACCTCGGTTGATGTTGGCTATGCGCAGTTTGATTGGTCGCTCAGAAACGACAGCAGGGTTGAACTGCTCGAACGTACAAATATTACGTCCCTGCCAGAAATGGGCTACTCGCACGTTTTTGATGTTGCTGTGTGTGACGTATCGTTTACGTCAATCTTGTCAATTCTTCCTTCTGTTTTAGATGTTCTGGCTCCTGAAGGAGTTTTTGTTACGCTGGTTAAACCGCAGTTTGAAGCTAAGAGGGAAGAAGTGGGCGAGGGAGGTATTGTGTCTGATACTTCCGTGCGTCTGCAAACGCTGCAAAAGGTTTCCGATGCGTTTAAGGAAGCTCATATGGGTCCTTTGGGCGCGTGTGAAAGTCCTATTCACGGTGCTAAGGGCAACGTGGAATATTTACTGTTTGGACAGCTTGAGGCAGGTTCGCATGATTTGGATCTTGCTTCAGTGGTATCGAGTCATTCTGTAGAAATAGTGAAATAGAACTAATGTTCTATTTTGTAGTATTGTTTGTAGTTTTTTAGGTATACTAAGTACATCGAATCAGACGCTTTAACTGTTTCAGTTGTGCAATCAAGCAAAATCGGGAGAGTGGTTTGCGTGAAGGTACTTCTTGTTCCAAATTATTCAAGAGAAGTTGCTGTTTCTGGTGCACGTGAACTTGAAGAATGGCTCTTTGAGCAGGGCTGTGATGTTCAATGGGCACACGATAAAAAGCTGTTCCCAGATAAAGTTGTAGACTGTTCTGATTGCCAGCTTGTTATTTCTCTTGGTGGAGATGGAACGCTTCTGAGGGCCGCCAAAATTGTTGAGTATTCTGAAATTCCAATTTTGGGCATCTCTTATGGTCACCTTGGCTTTTTAACCAGTGCAACTCCTAATCACATGATTGAGATGGTGGCGGATGCTCTTGCTGGAGAGCTCCACGTTTCTAGAAGAGCAACGCTTGCAATAGAAACGGAATATGAGCTTCCATCTGGAGAAACTTACGTCGAGAAGACCTTCTCGCTCAATGATTTTGCAGTTTCCAGAGGTGGAGCAGGCGATATGGTTGAGTTTACGGTTTCTGTATCAGGCAACCATATTGATAAGCTTCGCGGTGATGGTTTTGTTGTTAGTACGGCAACTGGATCCACCGGCTACGCACTAGCCGCTGGTGGCCCTATTGTTACACCAGAGTTCTCGGGAATGGTTTGTGTGCCAATCGCACCACATACTATTTTGGCTCGTGCATTCCTTACTTCTCCTTCTGACGTGGTTGAAATTACCATGTCAAAAGATAGACCAGCGACATGTCACTTCTTCTCTGATGGACAAAACATTAAGCATCCAGAAGAGGGTGTGGCTACCAAAGCTCGTATTAGCCGTGGACCAGGAGACATTATTCTGCTTGATAGAAGTGCTGATAGTTTCTATCGTTCAGTTTCTCGCGTATTTTACGGTAAAACTGGTCAGTAAGCAGGTCGCATATGCTTGATGAACTTCGTGTGCAAAATGTCGCACTTATTGAAGACGCTTCTCTTGCACCCGCCTCAGGTTTAACTGTTTTAACAGGAGAGACAGGTGCTGGTAAAACCGCTCTTTTATCTTCCATTAAGCTTTTAGTAGGAGAGCGCGCTGATGCTTCTGCAGTAAGAGAAGGAACAGACGCTCTTAGGGTTGAGGCACGCTTTTTTACCTCGCCAGAAGATCAAGAGGGCATTGTAGTCTCTAGAAAAGTCTCTGCTGATGGCAGAGGCAGAGTAGAGATTGATGGCCACATGGCATCAGTTAAAGAACTGGCCGTAGGTATTGGAACATCAATTGATCTTTGTGGTCAGCATGAGCATCAAAGACTACTTGACGTAAAAAATCATGTCAGCATGTTGGATGCATGGATTGGATCAGATATTCAATCTTGTCAGACAGAGTATGTAGACGCTCTTCATGCTTACCATGCTGCAATCGCTGAACTTCAACGAGTTATTGAAGTAAGCCAGTCTAGCAATGCAAAGATTGATGAAGCGGCATTTCTTGTTCAAAGAATTGATGAGGTCTCTCCTAAAGAAGGGGAGCTAGAAGACTTAGAAGAGCAACTTCCTCGGTTTGAGCACGCAGAGGCTCTTCTTCAAGCTGCAGGAGGAACACATGAGTTGCTCTCAGGAGATGAGGGCGTTATTGATTCTCTCTCTGATGCAGTTCAGATGCTTCAAAGTGCTGCAACGTTTGATGCTACGCTAGGTAACTATGCAGAGTCTCTTTCAAGTGCACTTATAGAGATTGAGGATGTTTCTTCAGAGCTCAGAAGCTATGTTGGATCTCTCGATTTTGATGAAGAAGCACTTGAAGAGATGCAAAGTCGTATGGCTCGTCTTCAGGGTCTTATGAGAACGTATGGCCCTGGTATGAAAGATGTATTTAAAAAATACCAGGCAGCTCAAAATCTTCTTGAGGTTACAAGAGACACAGAAAAGCTTGTCCGTGAGGCACAGGCAGAAGTAGATAAAGCAAAAGAAACTCTTACCGTAAAGGCTCAGGCACTTAAAAAGGTTCGTGTTGCTGCAGCTCCAAAACTTTGTGATGCTGTTACTAAGCAAATGAGTCATCTGCAGATGGGTTCAGCTCAGATTGAATTGAACTTTGAAGATCTTCCTTTTGAGCAGTGGAATAAAGTTGGCTCTACAAAGATTGAGCTTATGTATAAGCCTTCAGCTCAGATGACTGCTCGTCCGCTTAGAAAGATTGCCTCTGGTGGTGAGGTTTCTCGTGTCATGCTCGCATGTAAAGTGGTTCTGGGAGAGTCTGACGTCTGCGATACGCTTGTATTTGATGAGGTTGACGCTGGCGTTGGTGGAGCTACTGCCGTTGCTCTCGCAGAGGTTTTAGCGCAGCTTGCTAAAACACATCAGGTGATTGTGGTAACTCACTTGCCACAGGTTGCTGTTATGGCCTCTAAACAGTATGTAGTCTCAAAGACAGAAGAACATAACGCGCTCCCTATAACTTCTCTTACAGAGGTTTCTGGTACTCAAAGAGAAGAAGAGATTGCACGCATGCTTTCAGGCTCTATAACTGAGGCTTCTTTGGCTCACGCGCATGAGCTGCTGTCAGAAGTCCGCTAGATTTTTCAGAACTACATGGACATAACAATGTATTTGTTTGGAGATTAAATTTCTCGACTCTATGGGTCTCAAAGCGGAATAATATAAAGACCCGTAGAAATGTAATTGGCTAATCTTACCTACGGGAGTAATCCATGACCAAGCACATATTTGTAACAGGTGGCGTTGTTTCTTCTCTTGGAAAAGGAATCACTGCTGCATCTCTCGGCCGACTTCTTAAGGCTCGTGGCTATAAGGTCATGATGCAAAAAGCTGACCCATATCTCAATGTTGACCCAGGCACTATGAGTCCTTTCCAGCATGGTGAGGTTTTTGTCACTGAAGACGGTAAAGAGACTGACCTTGACCTTGGTCATTATGAGCGCTTTATTGACGAGAATCTTACCAGGGAGTCTAACTTCACCACTGGCCTCATTTATCAGTCTTTGATTCAGCGTGAGCGCGCTGGAGACTTCCTTGGCGGTACAGTTCAGGTAATTCCTCATGTAACTGATGCAATTAAGGCTCGTTTTGCTCGCATTGAAGAGGTTACTAATGCTGATGTAGTCATCACAGAGCTTGGTGGCACTATTGGTGATATTGAGTCTCAGCCTTTTGTTGAGGCAATTCGCCAGTTTAGAAAAGAGCGTGGCGCAAGCAACGTTGCTATTATTCACGTGAGCCTTGTTCCTTATATTGCTGCTGCTCATGAGGTCAAGACTAAGCCTACGCAGCACTCCGTAAAAGAGCTTCGTTCCCTTGGTATTCAGCCAGACTTTATCGTGTGCCGTTCTAGCCATTCTGTGGATGAATCTATTCGCGAGAAAATCGCTAATTTCTGCGACGTTGATGCAGATTGCGTTTTTGAAAACAACGATCTGCCTTCAATTTACGATGTTCCAGCACATCTGGCAGCACAGGGATTTGACAAAAAGGTACTTGAGCGTCTTGGTCTAGAAGTCCGTCCAAGTGATCTTGGCGGCTGGGAAGCATTTACTACCGCTATGCACAAGGCAAATGCGCTTGAAGACACAACAAGAATTTATGTTGTCGGCAAGTATACGCAGCTGCCTGATGCTTACCTTTCTGTTATTGAGGCACTTCACCACTCTGGTATTTTCTATGGCAGGCACGTTGATATCCGCCTGGTAAATGGTGAAGAGCTGACAGAAGAAGACGTAGAGCAGGAGCTTGCTGGCGCGGACGGCATTTTGGTTCCTGGCGGCTTTGGTCTTCGCGGCGTAGAGGGCAAGATGGTTGCTATTCGTCGTGCTCGTGAGCTCAAGATTCCTTACCTTGGTGTTTGCCTTGGTATGCAGATGGCTGTTACTGAGTTTGCTCGTGACGTCTGCGGCATGGAGGGTGCAAATTCAGCAGAGTTTGGTCCAGATACTCCATACCCTGTCATCGATCTTATGCCTGATCAGGAGGATATTACTGACAAGGGCGGTACCATGCGCCTCGGTTCTTATCCTTGCAAGGTTGTTGAGGGAACTCTTGCACATGAGGCATATGGCAACAACTTGGTTTATGAGCGTCATCGTCACCGCTATGAGGTAAGCAACGTATTCCGTAATCAGCTTGTTGAGGCTGGTTTGGTAGTTTCTGGTGTTTCTCCAGATGATCGCCTTGTAGAGATGATTGAGCTTCCAGAGTCTGTTCACCCTTGGTTTGTTGCAAGTCAGGCACATCCAGAGTTCAAGAGCCGTCCAACTCATCCTGCGCCTTTGTTCCGTGAGTTTGCACGTGCAGCAATTGCTCATCATGAGGGTGTTGACCGTCATGATGTAAATCAGGCTCTCTAAGCAGAATTTTTAATAGGGAAGAATACTTATGGACCTCGCTCAGGCGCGTACAGAATTTTTAGCGTACGTCGCTGTTGAGCGAGGTCTTTCTGTAAATACGCTTGATGCCTATACCAGAGATTTAGAGGGTTATTTGCTTTGGCTGAATGGCAAAAAGATTACTTTGCCCAGCCAGGTGACTCGCTCCGATGTTGAAGAGTACATAGGCTCTCTGAGAGATTTAGGAATGGCTCCAGCTTCGGTTGAGCGCCACACTGCGGCACTTAGAAACTTCCACAAGTTTATGGCTGTTGAGCAAATTTGTGAGTCATCTCCAGCTGAAGATTTACCTACCGCAGCAAGAATTCAAAGGCTTCCTGATGTTATCTCTCAAGAGAAGGCAGAAGAGCTGCTTGATCAGCCATTTCCTAATTCGCCCCTAGGCATTCGAGATAGAGCCATACTTGAGTTGCTGTATGGGTGTGGGCTTCGTGTGTCTGAGCTTTGCGATCTTGAGGTTCGAGGTGTCCTTCTAGAAGATGAACTCTTGCGTGTTTTTGGTAAGGGTTCCAAAGAGCGCGTAGTCCCTGTGTTGGGCTCTGCGTATCGTGCACTTAAAACATACCTTTATGAGGCTCGCTCGCTTTTGCTTAAGCACGGTCAGGTGTCTGAGGTGTTTGTAAACGCCAGAGGTGGACGTATTTCTCGCCAGTCGGTACATAAACTGGTGGCAAATTACGGCAGGATAGTAGGGATTGAAGGTTTGCATCCTCACACGCTGCGCCACAGTTTTGCCACACATCTTCTAGAAGGTGGCGCTGATCTTCGTTCAGTGCAGGAGCTTTTGGGACACGTAGATATTTCAACCACGCAGCTCTATACGCACGTAGATAGATCTCACATTAGAGATGTGTATCTTGAGGCTCATCCAAGAGCTCACGTTCATGTGGACAAATAATCGCGCTTGACGCAAGTGTTGGACAAGTGTGAGACAGGTGTGAGGCAAAGTGGTGACTGCGTAATAGCAAGGTGGGGGATTTTGTTTGAGTAACGCGTGATTTTCGCCACGAGTTCACCACAATTTCCTCAAAAATTTTCACTTCATAAAAAATTTAATAAATTGAGTCCAAGACTAAGAAAATCCGTTCTTTTGTAGTTCGGATTTTTTTAAACACTACATGTTGTGGTCAAAATCTCATCTTGAACATAGTTGCTAAGCCCCAGCTAGACCATAAGAAAAATACTTGGTGTTGGAAAGTGTTTTCTAGTGTGTCTAAGTGTCGGAATGAGTTATATTTATTTCACGTTCAATCGACGGACTATGCCCAAGCATTGCCGCGCACACACAACACAAACACAGCCCGCGCGGCAAGGGGCGCCAACGTGAAAGGGGGAGACATGCTTACTGGTCAGTATCAGCGTTCGCTGGACTCCAAGATTCGCGTGACTCTTCCTGCACCTCAGCGCAAGCAGCTTGGCGATGTTGTCATCTTGCTCCGTCGACAGGACGCGCTTTACGGCTACTCACCTGAGGCGTATGAGGCTTGGATTGCAAGTCTGAACCTCAACCCAAGGAACCGTGACGACGTCACAGCACTTCGCATGCTGAACGCAGCAGCAACAACCGTCGACATTGACTCGGCCGGCCGCGTTGCTCTGGGAAAGATTGACGAGTCCGATCCACAGGCTAGAGAGAAGCTCCAGCTTGACCGCGACGTCACCATTGTCGGTAACGGCGACCACTTTGAGATTTGGAACACCAACAAGTGGAACAGCCTCTTCTCGGCAGATGACCGCGTTGCAACGCTTGAGGACCTCATCTTTGGCGCCTAGTGAGGCGAGAAGATCGTGAAGGTAGAAGACGGTAACTTGAAAGTCGAATATCGGCACCAACCAGTAATGCTTGCAGAAGTGCTGCGCGAGCTGGACCCCAAGCCAGGTGAAGTTGTTTGCGACTGCACCTTAGGAGGAGCGGGCCACACCGTAGAGATGGCAAAGCTGATTGCTCCAGACGGTCTTTCCATTGGAATTGACCAGGATGCAATGGCTCATCAAGCAGCAGCTGCTCGCCTGAAGCAAGAAGTACCAAACGCGGAGTTTTTGCCGCTTAAGGGAAACTTTGGCGACCTTGATGAACTTCTCGTATCTGCGGAAGTTCCTGGAGTTGACTGTTTCCTCTTTGACATTGGTGTTTCTTCTCCTCAGCTTGATATCCCAGAGCGAGGCTTTTCGTATCACGAAGATGCCCCGTTGGATATGCGAATGGACCCGGGCAAACAAACTCCAACTGCACAAGAGGTCATTAATACCTATAACGAAGCCGACCTCGCCCGAATCCTTCGAATTTATGGCGACGAGAAATTTGCCTCACGCATTGCACGACGCATTGTGCAAACGCGAGAAAAGCGTCCCATCCAAACGACGCTTGAGCTTGTTGAGGTAATCAAGGCGGTAATTCCCGCAGCAGCGCGTCGTCACGGCGGACATCCTGCCAGAAAGACGTTCCAAGCACTTCGTATTGAAGTGAACCACGAACTTGAGGTTTTGGAGCGCGGACTTCGCTCTGCAATTGCCTGGGCTAATCCAGGAGGCAGGATTTGCGTTATCTCGTATCACTCGCTTGAAGATCGCATTGTCAAGCACGTGTTCTCCGAGCTCAGTCAAGGTTGTATCTGCCCGCCAGACCTTCCGGTTTGTATGTGCGGTCAAGTGCCGATAGTTGACGTGATTACGCGCAAACCTCTTGTGGCCACTTCAGAAGAGATAGAGCGCAACCCAAGGGCGAGAAGTGCCCTGATGAGGGTAGCGGTTAAACGCGACCCAGAGAAATGAAGTACCCCATAGCACTTGCTGCTTGTTGTTAAGAAGTTTTTGAAGGGATTGAAGTTTAATGGCACGTTACGGATCAGAAGCTGTAGCACGCACAACTCAGTTTGAGCATGAGTACGCTCCTGAACAGAGCACTCGCACATCTTTTGAGGTTGTCCCTGGTGGCGGCCTTGATGCTGATGCTCGCCGTGGCGTAAGCAGCCAGTTCATCCAGCGTGTCAAGCTTATTGCTGTTGCTGCAGCACTCTTCCTGACACTTGGTGTTGTCCGTATTGGTATCTCTACCGCTACGGTTTCTACTCTTCAGGCTAATAACGTCATCAGAAATGAAATGCGCGCAACAACTGCAACTAACGATTCCCTGCGCGTTTCTCGCTCCCTGCTTGCAAGCACTACACGCATTGAGCGCATTGCTACTCAGAATTACGGTATGACTCTTGAGACAAATCGTCCTGTTGTAGATGTAAGCAACAACGCTTAGGCGTAAAATATACGTTGTGAGTACGCAGAATCGACATACTCGCGCATCGCGCAGAAAAACTCCTGAGGCCTCGTACGACGAGGCCTCTCGTGTGCATTTTCGTGGTCATCGTGGTAGCAGCGGTGGCTCGGATGGTGTTGGCCCTGAAGGTAGACTCCGTCGCGTAGCAGCTGCTATGGCCATTATGGTGGCAATTGTTGTTCTTAGGCTTGCTTGGCTGCAAATCTTTACGGCAGCAGATCTTGCAAAGGGCGCCGAGAATAACCGCACTAACGATATTGTCTTGCACGCTCGTCGCGGCACCATTTACGACCGCAACGGCAATGTCTTAGCCATGAGCGTTGACTGCAAAGACATCTATGCCAATCCTTCAGAGATTAAAGACGTAAGCTCCGTAGCTCAGGTTTTTGCCTCGCTCTTAGGCGGAAGCCCTTCAGACTACCTTGGAGACCTGCAGCAAGACACCACCTTTGTTTACGTGCGTCGTCGCGTTGATACGGATACCGCTTCCAAGATTGAAAAAGCACTTGACGAGAAAAACCTCAAAGGCGTCTATTTTGTTAACAACACCAAGCGTGTCTATCCATACGGCAACGTTGGCGTTCAGATTCTAGGTTTTGTAAACGCTGATAATGAGGGCGCTTCTGGTCTGGAGTATTACTACAACGATATCCTTGCGGGCACTAACGGTCACATGATTGTAGAGACCGGCGCTGGTGGTACGCCAATTGCAGGCGGTACTTCAAACATCACTGAGGCACAAAACGGCCAGGACATTGTTCTTTCCATTGATATTGAGCTGCAGAAGAAGGCGGAAGAGCAGCTTACTGCCGCAGTCAAAGACTTTGAAACCCAGCAGGGTGGCTCAATCATGGCTATGAATCCTCGTACCGGAGAAATCTATGCCGCTGCTTCGTACCCTCTGCCAGATTTTAAGAGCGATAACGGCGTTGACTACGAATCCCTCAACCTCAAGCTCGTCTCAAGTATCTATGAGCCTGGCTCGGTATTTAAGGTAATTACCACCTCAATTGGTATAGACAATAACCTCTTTGGTCCAAATTCAACCTTCAACATTCCAACTGAGCTCAAGGTTGGCGATAACAAGGTTACCGACGACGACTGGCGTACCAGCGCCATGGACATGAGTGTAAGAGAGATGCTCAGGCGTTCCTCCAACGTTGGTATGGCCTTCCTCGAGACACAGCTCATAGGTGATGAGCGCTTTGCAGCAGGAATTGATAAGTTTGGCATAGGCCACACCACGGGCATTGACTTCCCTGGTGAAGCTACAGGAATTGTCCGCTCTCTGGACGAATATGAAGGCCCAACGGGCGGAAACATGGCGTTTGGTCAGGGTCTTGCAATCCCATTTATCCAGGTCATTCGCGCATATACCGCTGTTGCTAATAAGGGAACTATGGTGACTCCACACTTTATGGTTTCTAAGGGCGGTCAAGAGGTTACCTGGCCTACTAAAGACGTTATTTCCGCTTCCACAGCTTCGGCCGAGCTTGACATGATGACTACCGTTGTCAAAGAGGGTACCGGTGTTCGTGCAGGTATCTATGGCTATACCGTTGCTGGTAAAACGGGTACGGGCCAGCAGGTTGTGGAAGAAACCGGCTCGTATGGCGAGAATTCCGGTTTTGTTGATTCCTTCTGCGGTATCGTGAATCCATCAGAATCTGATTTGATGGTTTACGTTGGACTTAACGATACCCACCATCTTGCATCGCAGTCTGCCGCTGTGGTCTTCTCGCAATTTGCAAAAGACGCAGCTACACGCCTTAATATTCAACCAATCAATAACTAGGAGAGCTCATGGTAAAGCTTTCGGTTGAACAGATAGTCGCAGCTACAAATGCACGACTGCTCCACCGTGGAACCCGCGAGGTTGCGGGCGCGGCCGTCATTGACTCTCGTGAGGTCCAGGAAGGCTCGCTCTTCGTGGCCTTCGCTGGCGAGAAGGTCAATGGAAACTCCTATCTCTTATCTGCTGCCCAGGCGGGCGCTGCTGTTGTTGTGGCATCTGAGCCTGTAGCAGACAATCTGCTCGACAACCTGGCCGCCACAGGAGTCAGCGTTCTTGAAGCCGCTGACGACGACTGTGAGGCGTTCCTTTTGGCCCTTGCCGCTGCATGGCGAGAAGCCCATCCAAACTGGCTGGTTGTGGGTGTTACTGGATCGGTTGGTAAAACCACCACTAAAGAAATGCTTCGTCGTGGCATCGGCGCTACCCGCCGTGTGCATGCTACCGCCGGTAACCACAACAACCTTATTGGCCTGCCTCTCACAGTACTTTCCACTCCAGAGGATACCGAGGTACTTGTGCTTGAGTTGGGCATGAATCATGCCGGCGAGATTACCAGGCTCACCTCGGTTGCTCGTCCAACGGTAGCCGTCATTACCAACGTTGGTACCAGCCACATTGGTCTTCTCGGCAGCAGAGAAAACATTGCGCGCGCCAAGGCAGAGATTGTCTCAGGCATGCGCGCATTTGACTCAATTGAACCTACGCTTATTCAGGCTTCGGCGGGGGACTACACCAAGTTCATCGCAGATGAGTTTGCTCGCCCTGCTCGCGTTGTTTGCAAGACAGTGGGCGCCACAGAAGCTGACGTCATGAGCGCACAGCAGGTCACTCTTGACGAGGAGGGCCTTCCAACTGCCACTATTGTTGCTGCATCCGGCTGGTCACGCACGGTAACCCTTGAGGTACCTGGGCGCGTTGTTGTCGACGACCTTCTTTTGGCACTTGAGGCTATAGAGACGCTTGGTCTTGACCTTGACGCAGCTGCAGAGGCTATTGAGCAGATGCCTGCCACTCGTATGCGTCTTTCGGTACTTGACGCAACCTGTGGTGCCAAGATTATTGACGATTCATATAATGCAAGTCCTAACTCAACAGCTGCAGCGCTTGACGTTTTGATGCAGATGCCTGCAGAGGGTCGCCGCATTGCTCTTATCGGAGAGATTGGCGAGCTTGGACCAGAGGAGAAGCGCCTCCACGGTTATGTGGGCGCCTATATTGCTGCTAAGAACCCAGATCTTGTTGCTTTTGTTGGCACGGGAGCCGCGCGTGAAATGGTTGAAGCCGCACGCGTCATGGGTTTCTCGGAAGATAAAATTGAACAGTTCAGTGATGTCAACGAAGCACTTACCGTGCTCGGACCAGTACTTGCGCAAGGAGACGTTCTTCTCGCCAAGGCATCGAGGTCTGCCCAGCTTGATATTTTTGTAAAAGGAGTTACTGAGTAATGTTTTACCAGACTATTTACCCAACATACCAGGTGTTTGTTGCGCTTGGTGTCTCCTGCATCATCACGTTGGTCTTAATGCCACTCTTTATCAAACTGATGAAGAAAGAGGGAGTGGGCCAGCAGGTTCGTGCTGACGGACCTCAGCAACACCTGGTCAAGCAGGGTACTCCTACTATGGGTGGCGTCGTTATGCTGGTAAGCATTGTGCTGACCTGTATTGCACTTGCTCAGTGGAACACCGACCTCATTCTTGCTATGGCAGCTATGCTGCTCACGGGTTCGCTTGGTCTTCTGGACGATATCGAGTCTGTTGCTCATGGTAGAAGCCTTGGCCTTACTGCATCTCAGAAGATGGCTGGACTTATTACCATTTCTGTTGCATTTTGCCTGGCAGCCGTTAACATTTGGGGCATTACGCCCATTATTGCGTTCCCTGGTGGCCTTGAAATCAACCTGGGTATCCTTACTACTACCGTCAATTTAGGCGGAAACTTTATTTCTATCCCTTGGCTGTATCTCTTCTTTGTCTTTTTGCTCATGGCAGGCCTCTCCAACGCTGTTAACCTGACCGACGGCCTTGATGGCCTTGCTGGTGGCTGCGTTATGGTTGTCATGATTTTTATGGCTGCAGTAGCTTTCCGCTATGGCGAGAGTAGCCTTGCTGTTTTTGCCGCATCTATCGCAGGCGCTTGTATTGGTTTTTTGTGGTTTAACAGCTATCCTGCAAGCATTTTTATGGGAGACACCGGCTCTCTTGCCTGGGGCGCTGCCTTTGCAGCTCTAGCTGTCCTTACCAAGACTGAGGTAGTTTCCCTGGTCATGGGCGGTCTTTTTATCATCGAGGCACTGTCCGTTATCATTCAGGTTGTCAGCTACAAGGCAACTAAAAAGCGCGTATTCTTGATGGCTCCACTGCATCATCACTTTGAGAAACTTGGCTGGAACGAGACAAAAGTAGTCTTTAGATTCTGGATTATTTCCGGCGCATTTGCCGCTCTGGGCTTTGCTCTGTACTTCCAGCTTCACTAAAGATATTGCTCTTAGAAAGGATCGCTTGCGTGTCGCTTCTAGAAACACTTGGAAATGTATGTGTTCTTGGTTTTGGTAAGACCGGCGTCTCTGTCTGCACGTATTTGCTGCAGCAGCCAGAGGGTCGTGTGTCTTCCGTAACTCTTGTGGGCGGCGCAGATGCTACTGTTGGCGAGAAGATCCAAGAGCTTGCAGACTCAGGCGTACAGGTACAATGCGGCTCTGATCAGGTTAAGGGTACCTTTGACCTGACTATTGCATCTCCTGGTATTCCAGACACCTCTGAGCTGTTCTTAAGTGCAAAGGCAGCTTCTAAGCAGATTATGGGCGAGCCAGAGTTTGCCTATCAAGAGAGCCCTTCACAGTGGATTGGTATTACCGGCACAAACGGTAAAACTACTACCACAAGTTTGACCACGTCAATCCTGCAGTATGCAGGCCTTGATGCAAGCGCTGTTGGCAATATTGGTCTTACTATTACTGACCAACTTGCAGAGAGAAAGCCTAAGAGCTGGTTTGTAGCAGAGCTTTCAAGCTTCCAGCTTGCTACTACTCAAAAATTGCATCCTCACGTTGCGATGCTTTTAAACATTACGCCGGATCACCTCGAGTGGCATGGTTCACTCGAGGCGTATGCAGCAGCTAAAGAGAAGATTTTTGCCAACCTTGATGCAAATGACCTGGCAATTGTCTCTGACTTGGATGAGTTTTGTCAGGACGTGTCTTCTCGCCTTGAGGCTCGCGGCATTGCCGTATGCCATCTTGCTCAGACAGATCCCGGTACGCAAAACGCCGCCTTTGTACGCAATGGAGCGCTGGTAGTCAGGCTATCTGGTAAAGAGATGGAGCTTGTAGCAGCTGATGCACTCCACATTAGGGGAGCGCACAATGCGCTCAACGCTCTTGCTGCAGCTGCATGTGGCTTATTCCTGGGACTTGATATTGTTTCTATTAGGCATGCCCTGTTGGACTTTATGCCGCTTGAGCACAGAATTGAGCCAGTTGATACGGTTAATGGTGTTTTGTACGTTAACGATTCCAAAGCAACAAACACTGATTCAGTTGAAAAATCATTAACTTCGTTCCCAGGTAAAGACGTTATTTTGCTACTTGGTGGTCACGATAAGGGCACAGAGCTTGATGAGTTTGCTCAGAAGGTGTCCGCTACCTGTGCATACGCAATCTGCTTTGGAGAGGCAGGTCCTCGCTTTGCAGAGGCGCTTCGCCGCGTTTCTGGCGGCCATGCAGAAGTGGTAGAAGAGCCTCATATGCATGAAGCTTTTGACCGTGCGGTAGAGCTTGCTCGTCCAGGTTCTGTAGTACTTCTCTCACCAGCATGTTCCTCATTTGACGAGTTCACAGGCATGGCTCAGCGTGGTCGTGTCTTTAAACAGCTCGTGGCAGATCTTGCTCAAAAAGAGAGCGGTCGATAATGGCTACCAGCAGAAACAGAACAGGGGAGCGCGCGCAGCAATCACGTACTTCTCGCCAGAAATCTTCCGAGGGCTCGCAGGCTAAAGGTCGCTTTGGAGCTATTCCAGAGCGTTTTATGCAGCCAAGACTGGTACTTCTGGTGTCAACGGCAATTCTTGTTTGCTTTGGCCTGGTAATGATTTACTCTGCATCCTCAATTTCTGCGATGACCTCTGAGGATATGGGCTACAACCCCTTCTACTACGTGCAACGTCAGCTTGGCTTTGCTGCGGCAGGAGTTGCGTTAGCGTTTATTGTTTCTCGCATTGACTACCGCGCAGTAGTAAGAAACTTCCAGGTACCTATCTGGATTGTGACCATTGGAATGCTAGCAATTATTTTTACTCCTATTGCTGGCGCTGACGCATATGGTGCAACCCGTTGGATTTCAATTGGACCGTTTTCTTTCCAGCCGTCTGAGTTTGCAAAGATTACCATCTTAATTTCTGTCTCGTATTTGGCTCAGCAGTACTTTATTGATCAGACCATAGATCAGATGGAGTTCTTTAAAAAGTTTGCTATTGCCGCAGTTGTTCCGCTTGCTTTAATTTTGGCTCAGCCAGATAAGGGTTCCACGCTGATTATTGTGGGAACGCTTCTGGTCATTGGCTATCTTTCTGACTTTGATCGAAGAGTTCTGGTAACTATTGCTGTTGTGGGTTTTATTGGCTTTGCCTTCTTATCTCTTAAAGATGATTATTCTCGTGCTCGCGTTGTGACTATGTTCAACCCTTGGGCTGATTATTACGGTGCAGGTTATCAGCTTGCACAGGGCTTTTATGCTTTTGGCTCTGGCGGCATTTTTGGTGTTGGCTTTGGTTTTTCTCGCCAGAAATATTCCTATCTGCCTATGGCTCACAATGACTTTATTTTTGCGGTTATTGGAGAAGAGCTGGGCTTTATTGGCGTTTTGGGTCTTTTGGTTGTATTTGGCGCCCTGGTATGGGCAGGCTTTAAGATTGCTCGCTATGCACCAGATTTGACCGGTAGGCTTATTGCTGCAGGTTGTACCTCTATGTTTATCATCCAGGCCTTTGTTAACATCGGTGGTGTTTTGGGCCTTTTGCCTCTTTCTGGTAAGCCTCTGCCGTTTATCTCATACGGCGGTTCAACCATCATGTCTAGTATCTTGATGGTTGGTCTTTTGATGTCTGTTTCAAGGCAGTCAAGGCTTCCAGAAACCGAGTACGATAGGCAGCGCGCTTCTTGGAGCATAGCTGAAGAGCAGGATACCTTTGATGCTCCAGGTTTTGCTGGTCTTACCATGGTTGACGGTGGGGTAGGAGTAGGCACGCCACTCCCACGTTCTTCTCGCCCTAAGAGCAGCGCACAAAGCTCCGCACGCCCATCACGAGGCGTTTTGCGCTCAAGAGATGACGACGCCCCTCAAGGCCGTATTATGACAGATGCCTCCGGAAGGCGCAGGATTGATTTGGGACCTTCTGCATCGGACAGGCTTCGTGGAAACAACAGGCCTCGCCGATAGCTGATTTCTAGGAGATGGATTGCATGGCAGAACAGAAGAAACTCTCTGTTGCAATTGCTGCAGGTGGAACCGCTGGTCACATTAACCCAGCTCTGGCTCTAGCTGAGGAGCTTCGTGAGCGCGGCCACCAGGTTACGTTTTACGGTCAGCCCAACAAGCTTGAAGGTACGCTGGTACCTGAGGCAGGATTTGAGCTGGTATCTATCCATGTAAATGGCTTTGATCGCAGACGTCCTTGGACGCTTATTAGTGCGGCATACAATCTTGAGCGCGCAAAGATGCAGCTGCACAAGCGCTTCAAAGAGCAGGGTGCTCCTGATGTTGCTATTGGTTTTGGCGCCTACGTTGAGCTGCCTTTGCTTCAACTTTGCGCTAAGCTGCACATCCCGTATTTGATTCACGAGCAGAACTCGGTAACAGGTCTTGCTAACCGTGTATCTGCTGGTAAAGCCGCCAAGGTATGCATTGCCTTCCCAGAGGCTCGCAAGGCTTTTGAGGGACGCGTTAAAGCCCAAGACACCATTGTGGTCACCGGAAATCCCGTGCGAAAGAGTGTTCTTTCTGCTGATAGAGCCACCTCGAGGCAAGAACTGGGTATTGCAGACAATCAAACATTGCTGCTTATCTTTGGTGGCAGTCTGGGTGCACGTAGCATCAACGAGACTTTTGCTGCACTTAAGCAGGAGCTTCTTTCCCGTCCTAACCTTCGTATCATCCAGTCAACAGGCCAAAAGCTCTACGACGAGGTTGTCTCGCTTATGAAGCTTTCTGACGAGGAGGCTGCTCGCTGGGAGGTTAAGCCTTACATTTCTAACATGGGTGCTACGCTTGCTGCAGCTGACCTGGTAGTTTCTCGTTCCGGCGCATCATCTGTAGCTGAGATTGCAGCCCTTGAACTTCCTAGTATTTTGGTGCCATATCCTTTGGCAACAGCAGATCATCAGACAACTAACGCACATTTGTTGTCGGATGCGGGTGCAGCTATTCTGGTGCCAGATAACCAAGTGGGTACAACGTCCTTCTCGAAAGCTCTCTTTAATCTGGTAGACAACGCAGACGAGCGCAAAAAACTCTCTTTGGCTGCCGCTACACTTGACCAGCGCAGTGCCGCATCTCTTGTGGCCGACGCTGTGGAAAGTGCCGTTTGTGGCGCATAAAACAACTCGTTTTGCGTTAGAGTAAACATGTCTTGGTATGTTCAGGACTCAAACGATAACAATACTTGGAAAGGCTCTCTTATGGCAGATTCCATGGGCGAGAAGACCATCTCGCGTGCACATTTTATTGGAATTGGTGGCGCAGGTATGAGCGGAATTGCGCTTGTTCTGCACGAGCGTGGCTGCACCGTTACCGGCTCCGATCTAAAGAGCTCGCATTATGTTAGAGAGCTTGAAGATGCAGGTATTCAGGTAAGCATCGGCCACACCGCAGCCACTATTGACGCTGTGATGCCTGATGTCATTGTTACTTCAACCGCAATCCCAGAGACAAACCCAGAGGTTATTCGTGCGCGCGAACTTTCCATTCCTATTTGGCCTCGCGCTAAGATGCTCTCGTATTTGTCACGTGGCCGCAAGACCATTGCTGTTGCGGGCACTCACGGCAAGACCACCACATCTTCTATGGTTGCTACCATGTTGGATAAGCTTGGTGCTGATCCATCATTTTTGATTGGTGGCGTTGTTGAGGGCTACGACACCAACGGTAAAAACGGCAACGGCCAGTATTTTGTCTGCGAAGCGGACGAGTCTGATGGTTCGTTTATGTTTCTTAACCCTAACGTGGTTGTTGTCACCAATATTGAGGCGGACCACCTTGACCACTACGGCTCTCTAGAGAATATCGAGAAGACCTTCTGTGAATTTATGAGCTTGCTTGATAAGGAAGAAACTGTTGTTATCAACGGCGATAATCCTCATTACGTTGAGCTTGCTCAGTCAACTGGTAGGCACGTAGTTACCTACGGCTTTGATCAAAACTGCGATTTTGTTTGCACACAGGAGGAGAGAAAAGCTGGTATTGAGAATCCTCTGACCATTAAGACTCCTTCTGGTCAGACTATCTCTGTGGTACTTCCAGCTAATCCTGGTAAGCACAATGTTGCAAACGCAACCGCTGCAATTGCCGTTGCTGATGCTCTTGGTTTTGATCTTGAGGAGGCCGCAGCAGCGCTTTCGCAGTTCAAGGGCGCACGCCGTCGCTTTACGCACGTAGGCGACATCAACGGTATTACCGTTGTAGACGATTACGGCCACCATCCAACCGAGATCGCAGCAACCATGTCTGCAGCTCTTCCTCTTGGCTTCAAACGCGTTGTTGTTGTTTTCCAGCCACACCGCTACAGCAGAACGCAAGATCTGGCAGATTCGTTTGCACACGCATTTGATGGCATTGACGTTTTGCGCGTCATGGATGTCTTCTCAGCAGGCGAGCTGCCTATTCCAGGTGTCTCAGGCAAGACCGTCTCTTTAAGAGTTCAGGCTGCCAATACTGTTCCTGACGTGCGCTATATCCCTTCTCGCCGCGATCTTATCGCTGACCTTCTTGATACGGTTCAGCCAGGAGATCTGCTGATTACTCAGGGCGCAGGAGACGTCACTCAGATTGGCCCAATGTTTATCCGCGCACTCAAAGAGCGTCTTCAGAGCAACTAAGGCCTTTGCTGTGAGCTTGTTTAACGCCTATGTAAGCCTTTCTGGGGCCCTTGATGCAACAATTAAGCAAGATGAGCCGCTGAGCCACCATACCTCCTTCAGGATTGGCGGCAAGGCGTCGCTCTTTGCTGCTGTTCATAGCCACGTGGCACTGGTGCGCGTGCTTGAGGTGCTCGCGGCTAATCGAGTTGATTGGGTACTTCTGGGCAAGGGTTCAAACATTCTTGTCTCCGATGAAGGCTACAACGGTTGCGTTATTGTGCTTGACGATGAGCTCTCCACCATTTCAGTTGGTGAGAATAACCTCATTACTGCAGGTGCAGGTGCGCTTACGGCACGTGTTTGCAACGAGGCCATGAAAGCAGGTCTTTCTGGTCTTGAGATGTGTGCTGGTATTCCCGGAACTATTGGTGGCGCTCTTTCTATGAATGCAGGTACCAGGCATGATTGGATTGGTAAAGCCGTCCGCGATTGCGTGGTACTGAAGCCCGGCAAGGGTCTTGTACGCTACGATGCATCTGAGATTGAGTGGGGTTATCGCTATACCACGTTTGCACCAGATGAGATCATTCTTGAGGCAACGTTTGCACTGACACCGTCTAATCGTCCTAAGGTTGCTCTTGGTATGGACACACTTTTGCAGCGCAGGAGAAATACGCAACCAACAGGACAGTTGTGCTGCGGTTCTGTCTTTAAGAATCCAGGTAGTAGGTCTGCCGGGGCACTTATTGAAGAGTGCGGTCTTAAGGGAGCCACAGAGGGTGGCGCACAGATTTCCGATATCCACGCAAACTTTATTGTGAATACCGGCAACGCCAGCGCTTCAGATGTCATTGCGCTCATGCGCAGGGCACATGATGCCGTGCAAGAAAAGTTTGACATTGATCTTCAGCCAGAGGTTAAACTTCTGGGTTTTGGGGCATAGGGAAGATATGGCAGAAGATACTTCAAAGCAACCAACACGCCGTAGGGGCACAAAAAGGGAGCCTTTATCGTCTGGTTCTACTCAGACAACAGGGGCTACTAAGCCTTCTTTTATGAGCAAGGCGTTTAAGCCTAAGCCAAAGGTTGAGGCTACAACTCCTGATGCCAAGCCTTCTACTAAAAAGATTTCTTCTAAAAAGCCAAATAACGCTACAAAAACTGCAGCTCAAGCTCGTGCCGAGCGTATTAAACACAGCAGAAAAGTATCGTTTAAGGCAGTTAGAACGGTTCTCATTGTTTTGCTTAGCCTGGCCCTTCTTGCTGGCATCGCTTTTCTCGTCCTACGCTCTTCCTCGGTCTTTGCTATTACCAACATTCAAGTTGAGCCAACGGAGCACGTCACTAACGAGCAAATCCAAAAGCTCATTGCAGTAGAAGAGGGGACAACGCTGCTCAATATGGATGAGTCCCTTATCACTGAAGAACTCCAGAAAGATCCTTGGGTGGCGTCCGCAACATACGAGAGACAGTTCCCTAACACGCTGCGCATTACCATCACAGAGCGCAAGGTTACGGCCATAGTGGCGCTTTCTTCTGGTCCTGTTGCATGGTATTTGGGCGAGAATAACGTCTGGCTTGAGGCAGATCAGCTGAACGTGCCAGAAGGAAAAACTACCGCTACCGTTGCGCTTGAGAAGGCAACCTCAGAAGGCGAGCTGCTTATTACCGATGTTCCTGCGACGGTTTCTCCGGTAGCAGGTACCACGGCAACAGACGCAGAAATTCAAGCGGTTATGCAGTATCAGTCTACCTTCTCGTCAGAGCTTACCTCACAGATTGTGAGTTACTCGGCAAGTAGCGTTGATGCAATTTCTGTCACCCTCACCAATGGCGTGCAGGTTGCCCTTGGTTCTCCAACACAGATTGCAGACAAAGAAAAAGTGATCTTGGCAATGCTCAAGCAGTTCCCAGGAGAGCTTACCTACTTGAACGTAAGAACACCTGCAAGCCCAACGTATAGGCGCGTTTCTACCGGAAACGTTCAGTCTGGCTCTGGTGTTTCGTAGGGAAGCGCGGTACTACCACGCGCCGTTAGGCTATTTTTTCCTACCGTTTACCAGGTTTCTTCACAATTTCTACATATTATTTGACTTGCATGGGTGAGTTGTGCAAATATACCCCGCTTTGCATGAAGCGTAAGCCTTAACTTGAGGTTTAGGGTTTTATACAGCGGTTCTGCGAGCGCATAAACGTAGCCTAAGCGCAGTCGCGCTCCGGGACAAACGGGCACAAGCGTGCCTCAAGGAGGAAGACATGATTAAGGACACCGATACCCTTAACAACTATCTTGCTGTTATCAAGGTTGTTGGCGTTGGTGGCGGCGGAACTAACGCTGTCAACCGCATGATTGAAGAAGGCATCCGTGGCGTTGAGTTCGTTGCTGTAAACACCGATGCACAGGCACTTGCAATCTCCGATGCTGACATTAAGGTTCACATCGGTACTGACATCACCAAGGGTCTTGGTGCTGGCGCTAACCCTGAGGTTGGTAAAGAGGCAGCAGAGGATAGCCGCGATGAGATCAAGGCAGCACTTGCTGGCGCTGATATGGTCTTCATCACTGCTGGCGAGGGTGGCGGTACTGGTACCGGCGCTGCTCCAGTTGTTGCTGATATTGCAAAGAATGACGTTGGCGCACTGACTGTTGGCGTTGTTACCAAGCCATTCTCCTTCGAGGGTCGTCGTCGTTATGGTTCTGCAGCTGACGGAATCAAGACTCTTTCCGAGAACGTTGATACGCTCATTGTTATTCCAAACGATCGTCTGCTTGATCTTTCTGAGAAGAAGACCACCATGCTTGAGGCATTCCGTATGGCTGACGACGTTCTATGCCAGGGCACCCAGGGTATTACCGACCTCATCACTGTTCCTGGTCTGATCAACCTCGACTTTGCAGACGTCTGCACCATCATGAAGGGCGCAGGTAGCGCAATGATGGGTATTGGTATTGCTGCTGGTGATAACCGCGCTGCTGATGCTGCAACTGAGGCAATCTCTAGCCGCCTGCTTGAGAGTTCTATTGAGGGCGCAACCCGCGTTCTTCTCTCTATTGCTGGCAACAAAGACCTTGGTATTCAGGAGATTAACGAGGCAGCTGACCTGGTTGCTAAGAACGTTGACCCTGACGCAAACATCATCTTTGGTACTGTTGTTGATGAGTCCCTGGGCGATCAGGTTCGCGTAACTGTTATCGCAACTGGTTTCAATGACTCTAACGTTCAGCAGCAGCTTCCAACTCTGAATACTCAGAGCGTCAGTCGTCCAAGCCGTCCTGCTCAGCCACAGCCAACTCGTCCTGTGACTGCTCAGCCACAGCCTGCTCGCACCAATAACTCTTCTAATGAGAAAGAGTTTGATATTCCAGACTTCCTTAAGCGTAGCCGCATCTAAACATGTGCGCGCTGAATAGACAGTGCTTACACGGCGTGACCCTGCTCATGGATCTTGAGGTTCCATGCGGGGTCACGCTCGCATTTACCGAGCGTACAGGTGGTTTTTCAGAAGGGGAGTTTAGCTCCCTCAATCTGGGCAGCAGATGCGGAGATAATCTGCAACAGGTGCAAAAGAATCGCCAGCTAGTTTTAGAGGCTCTTGGAGCAAAAGAGTTCTTCTCGCAACTCCTTATTCCTCATCAGGTGCACGGAAGCAAGGTAGTTTGCCTGACTTCCAATACATCAGAGGCTTTTGAACTGGCTAAAGCTGAGGCTGAGGCTGGCGCAGATGCTATCGTATGCACGGTTCAAAATACGCCTGTGATGTTGGCTTTTGCCGATTGCGTTCCGGTAATCCTTGTGGCTCCCGGTGGATTTGCGGTAGCACATTCTGGCTGGAAAGGCACAATTGCTCGCATTTCTGCGCGTGCAACCGAGGCTCTTTGCCAGGCAACTGGCTCCACACCCTCCGAGGTCAAGGCCTATATTGGCCCGCACATTGGCAGTGCTGATTACGAGGTTTCACCTGAGCTCATTCAGATGTTCTCACAAGAGTTTGGTCCAGGCGTTGTAGACCGCACATCTGGCGAGAGGTACTTAGATCTTGGATATGCTGTCAGAGTTGCACTGGTAGATGCTGGTGTAAGTGCGTCTGCTATTGAAGAGGTAGTCGACTCGACCGCCTCTACAACTGAGCGGTTCTTCTCGTACCGAGCAGATCATGGCAAGTGCGGAAGACACGCGGCTGTTGCTTACATGGCTGCAAAGTAGGGTAGAAGACGTTTAGCGCTATCGGAGAAGACGTTTAGCACTACAGAGAAGCGTTTATCGTTACGTAAGATATTGATGTATTCACCGCAAGAGATGATGGCTATGACGTACGATTCAGACGAATATCTTGAGTTTATTAAGGCTCGTAGAGCTCAGATTGAGTCGCTTGTAGCGGATGCTGCAAAAAAGTCCGGCAGAAGCGCCTCTGAAATTGAAATTGTGGCCGTCTCCAAAACAGTACCTGTTGAAGCTGTTCTTGCGGCTTACAAGGCGGGCTATAGGGTTTTTGGCGAGAATCGCCCACAAGAGCTGACACACAAATTGACAAGTTTATCTGAAACTCCTTTTGCGTCTGAAATAACGTTCGACATGATTGGTAATCTTCAGAAGAACAAGATTAACCAGGTAGTTGGCAAGGTTCGCTACATTCATTCAATTTCTTCTGAGCACCTTGCAGAGGCGGTTTCAAAGCGTGCAGAAGCAAAGGACTCTCAGAAGTCTGTGCTACTTGAGGTAAACGTTTCCGCCGAAGCCTCAAAATCGGGTTTCTCGCCAGAAGAGGTGTCTGAGTCTATCCAAAGGATTGTTGAGCTTCCTCATATTTCCGTTGTGGGACTTATGACTATGGCACCAAAGGATGATCCAGAGCGCGCCAAGAGAACATTCTCAGGACTTCGAGAATTGCGTGATCACTTGAGCCAACAAGTTGGTTTGAAGTTAGATGTTCTTTCTTGTGGCATGAGTGATGACTTTACGTATGCCATTGAAGAGGGTTCTACGACTATTCGCCTGGGTCGAGTATTGTTTGACCCAGCCTATACGTTGAGTAGGCACTAAAATAGTTGCAAGTTTTTGATACAGTAGTAAGAAGTTACGTGCGTTACAGAAAGGCACAATGATGAGCATTCTTGATACGCTAAGAGCAAAACTTCGTGGTGGTCAGGACGATGAGTACTACGACGATGAGTATTATGGCGACGAAGGCTATGACGAGGTAGACGAAGCTTCTCCTCGTTCGTACGATGATCGCGCACAGCAAGGCTCTTCCAACAGACTGCTGGGTAATCCATCCAGGCCAGAAGCAGAGAGTGTTTCTGTGTATACGCGCTCTGGCAAGCCAATCAGCACCAATCCAGCCGCTTCTTACAATCCTCAGCAGGATATGCGCTCCCGTGCTTCTGCGTATGCATCTCGTCAGGAGCCTTCTGGATACACTCCTTCTTACGAGCATACTGTGAGTCCAAATCTGCCAACTCCTGGTGATATTGGTCTTCGTCCTGTGAGCCGTACAAGCTATTCCGGACAGCTGCCACCATACGTTCTTCGTCCTGTTTCTTATGACGATGTTCAGTCGGTAGTTCGTCGTGTTCGTACTGGTCAGCCAGTTGTCCTTATCTTTAAGAACACCAACATTGAGGTTGCTAAAAGAATTTTGGACTTCAGTTTTGGTCTTTCTTATGGACTTGACGGCGCTGTTGAAGAAGTTGCTGACCGCGTTTTTGCTGTACTTCCTCATGGCATTTCTTTATCTCAGTCTGATCTGGATAAGCTTGCTGATGAGGGCGAGATTACCAGGTAACTGGAGGTTTTTGTGTTTTCGTATTATGTCATAAATGCGCTTTATACTTTGCTGAGGATTTACAGCTTCTGCATTGTGGTATGGTGCCTGTCCTCTTGGATTACCGTTTCTAACGACCAGTTCAATCACGTCCTTGAGGGAATTGGCAAAATTGTTGAGCCATACCTCAGTGTGTTTAGGAACGTAATTCCTCCAATTTCTGGCGTTGACCTCTCACCAATTGTTGCGCTTTTTGTGCTTAATCTTGTGGGACGTTTTGCCATTTCGACGCTGGGCTTTATACTAATATAAGAAATTAGTTTGTTTTTGAATACAAACTGAGTAGTTATGATGTGTGGTACGTCTACTCGCAGACTGAAAGGGAACAAAGATGGCAATCACACCAGCAGACATCGAGCAGCAGACATTCTCTCCTGCTGAGACCGGCTACAATCCAGAGGAAGTTGACGCATTTCTTGAGCAGCTCTCTTCTGAGGTTGATGCAATGCTTCAAAAGATCGCTGACCTTAAGGGCCGTCTGACCAGCACTGAGCAGCAGCTTGCTGCAGCACAGGCTCAGGTTGCAAACCTTGAGGAGAACGCAAGCGTTCCTTCTGTTGAGGAGACAAACGCTGCAGCTATCGCTGCATCCGAGCACCAGATTTCTCAGGTTCTCATTGTTGCTCAGCAGAGCGCAGATAAACTTGTTGCAGACGCTCGTGCAAACGCTGAGCGTATCCGCAACGAGGCAGACCAGAAGGCTCGTGAGGTTATCCGTCAGGCTCTTGCAGAGAAGCAGACTGAGCTTGATGAGATTGATCGCCTCAAGCAGTCCCGTGAGGACTTCCGCGCTGAGTACCGTAAGCTTCTCCAGCACTTCCTGGATGACGCAGACTCTGTCTTCCCAGAGACTGTTCTTACCAACAATGCTCCAACTGGTTCCCAGAATGCTGCTCAGCCTGCAGCTCAGCAGACTCAGATTTCTGCACCTGCACCTGCAGCTGGTGACTTCAACGACCTTGACTAAGTCTTAGGTCATTACCTTTCTACTGATAAGCGCTCAGCTCTGCTGGGCGCTTTTTTGTTATCAGTCGTCTTAAGCGGCAGCTTTATAACCCAGAAGTAAGCTCTTTGCGAAATGTTTGCTTTTGTTCTATATGATGCACATCCTTTCTGTTTTCTCGCCCCTGATAGCGAGCGGGTACGCCTTGGCTACGCGCAGCTTCTGCATTTGTACTTGCAGTGAGTTCAGGGAGCCCTTGCCATACGCGTTTTGGCATCCAATGGGCGCGCAAGTCATATCCTCTTTCTGCAGGTCCACGACCCTCTAGACCAACTCCCTCATAGAAGCGCCTCCACATGGCTTGCACGTATTTCTCGTCAGTTGCAAGGTCTGTTCTAGAGAGCAGTTCTTCCAAAGAGGCATCGTCCAGCTGAATTGTTCCAAAGGTCTTCATTTCTGGCGCATAAAAACTGACTATATGATGAGCTGGATCAACAATAAAAAACCGCTCTGTACTCATCCGTTTGACAAAGTAATTGCAAGTTAGTGGCACTACGTTTGCATTAGGTTGAAATACAGACATAAAAGAGCCATCTGACATGCGAGAAAACCGCACAAATTGCCGCGTATGCTCTCGTTCAGTTTCTACCTGCCTAGCCAGCGCATTAAATTCTGCCACGGTTGGGTCAGCAATATCTTCAAGCGCTCCTATGCCATAGGAGAATGCAAGACGGATGTACCTATGTACAATCTCTGGCATAGCATGAGCATCTGAAGCACATGCCAAAACAATGCGACGTGTTATTTCTCTTGTGCCTACTTTCTTCTCTAGTCCAGTAAGAACTCGTTTAGCCAAGGCTACTGCGGAGTCATCAGAAGGGTCTGGTCCACAGAGAACATGTTCCCCAAGGCTAGGCTGACAAAAGTTTTCTCTAACAAGACGTACGTGTGCCGGGTTAGCATGTGAGAGATAAGTGAGTCCTACAGCCCCTACAACGCCTTCTAAGCTTGGATTACAGGAGATAACAACCTTCTGAGGCTTGGAGAGTCTTGTAAGTCTCTGAACAAGCGAGACAAGCTCTACGCTCTGATCAGAAGAGCCTGAGTTGAGAGGACTCAATACGGCGTCTTGTTTTGTTGTACGAACTTGCTTTGGCATCAGCAATTACCCTCTGTTTAATCAGTTCTTGGTCAAGTGGAGCTGAGGCATCCCTTACGCCACAGCAGGTGAGAAAGTGATGAGATCGTTTGAGCTGTATTCCCAGCCGTTTAAGATCATCAAAGGTGAGGCGAGACCGTCTTCTTGCAGCAATAATTCTTCGTGCGCCGGTAGGGCCAATACCGGGCACTCGTAAAAGTATTTCTAGTGGAGCATCCATAATTTCTACAGGAAATTGATTAAGATGTGCCAGCGCCCATCCAAGCTTTGGATCAATTTCTAAATCAAGCCAAGGTGCTTCTGGAGAAACCAACTCATCAGGAGAAAACGCATAGTAGCGCATAAGCCAATCAGCCTGGTAAAGACGGTGTTCTCTACGCAGGGGAACAGGAGTGTCCAACTCTGGAAGACGATGGTCTTCTATAACAGGAATATAGGCAGAGAAGAATACTCGTTTCAATTCAAATTGTTGATAAAGCGCTTGCGATAAGTGCAATATTTGATTGTCTGATTCTGGAGAAGCTCCAATGATAATTTGCGTTGATTGCCCGGCAGGCGAGAAGGACCTCTTGTTTGAAGACACCCTTGATGAGCACATAAAAGTATTCTTCAAGCAGTTTGAACGAAGAGCTAAACCTTCTTTTATGATCTGCTTCTGAGTAGGAATAACAATGCCCTTAGGTTTTCCAGCAGACTTCACAATGCCCTTTGATGCATTTTTAGCTTCAAGCAATTGCCTTTCTTCAGAGACGCGTAGGCGGTGAATGAAAGACATGGGTTTAGTAACCGTTTCTGCATTTTTGTGAGGACAAAGTTTAGTAAGTGAGGTTGAGCTAGGTAATTCCAGATTGACAGAGAGTCTATCTGCTAAGCGGCCAATAGCATCAATAAGATCTGGATCTGTTCCGGGAATTACTTTTGCATGAACATAGCCGTTAAACAGCAACTCATTCCTAAGGTAGGAGAGGCATTCAATCATGAGTTCTGTGGTGTGGTCTGGCGATCCTATAACACCTGAGGAAAGAAAGAGTCCCTCTATGTAATTTCTTTTATAGAAATCTACGGTAAGCTCTGCTAATTCCTGTGGTGTAAAGGTAGCCCGTTTGGTTTGTGCAGAAGATCTATTGACGCAGTAAGCACAGTCATAACAACAAGCATTAGAAAGTAAAACTTTTAGCAGCGTAATGCAGCGACCATCAGGGGTAAATGAGTGACAACAGCCGGCCGCTGAGGCCATTCCTACCTTTCCTGCCTGCGGATCTCTGTCTACACCAGAAGAAGTGCACGCGGCGTCAAATTTGGCTGCATCTGCAAGTATGGTGAGTTTATCAAGAGTATCCATGGCAGCAACTTTCTACTTGAAAATAGAACGTCTGTTCGTATACTTAGACTATCACGAATGGGAAAGAAGTAAAGAAAAATCTAGAACAAACGTTTGTCATTTTAAAACCGCAGGAAGGATGTGAATGACGTGTGAAGGATGTATACTTTTCCCATCAGCAACTGCGGAAGGAATGGCCATGAGCATACAAAAAAACAGCTCTTCACCATGCCTTTCTCGCCCTGTGAATTTACAGATTCCCACCTACGCGTTGCGTGCATTAGAAGTTCTTGAAGATGCCGGATTTGAGGCGTGGATTGTAGGCGGCTGGGTGCGAGACGCCCTACGCGGCTCATTTGCTCATGACATTGACATCACAACATCGGCAACGTGGCAGCAGAGTAAAGCGGCTTTTGAGGCTGCAGACATTCCTGTGCATGAAACAGGTATTGCATATGGAACCGTTACTGCTGTTGTCGAGAAGCACCCTATTGAGGTCACAACGTATCGCTGTGACGGAGAATATCTTGATGGTCGTCGTCCTGATTCTGTGCAGTTTGTCTCTCGTATAGAGGAAGATCTTGCTCGTAGAGACTTCACTATTAATGCAATGGCATATCACCCAAAGAGGGGATTGCTTGATCTTTATGGCGGTCAAGAAGATTTATCTGCACGTGTAATTCGCGCTGTTGGGGAGCCTAAGGTTCGCTTTACAGAGGACGCTCTTCGCATGCTTCGTGCCTTGCGGTTTGCATGCAGACTCTCGTTTTCAATTGAGAAGAAGACACATCGGGCACTTACTGAGTGTGCGCCGCTACTCTCTCAGGTTGCATCTGAGCGCATTGGCTCGGAAGTGGCTCAAATTGTTGAGGCTGGCCATATTACCCACGCTATCAAGCTGGGATTTCCTGTTCTAGCGGTAGCAATTCCAGAGCTCTTACCGTTGCAAAATTTTGACCAGAGAAGCCCTTATCACGCCTATGATGTGCTGGAGCATACCGCACGAGTTTGTTCTGCAGCAGAGGCTCTTACAGCTGGGTGTGCTACTCCCGCTCTTAGGTGGGCTGCTCTTCTACATGATATTGCAAAGCCAGAAATGTTTAGCGTTGACGCAGATGGAAGAGGCCATTTTTATGGTCATCCAGAAAAGGGCGCGGTTGTAGCAAAGGCGCTACTTAAACGTTTAGCTTTATCACAACATTTGAGCAATGAAGTTTGTGCTCTTGTGGCATTGCATGACTATGATGTGGATGTTACAACGGCGTCGCTGAGGCATATGATTGCCCTGTTAGCCGAGGTAAGTAAATCGGACGGCATTGCCCTTGCGTATGACCTTTTGACGTTGAAGCAGGCTGATGCCTTGGCAAAGGCAAATCCTTATCGCAGCTACGCAGTAACGCTTGAAGCTATGAGAGAGCTCCTCTTACACGAGGCAAAATGGGGAATTGCTCAGCGTCCACAAGAGTTGTGCGTTTCGGGTGCAGAAATTATGGAAGTGCTCTCGCTTCAGCCAGGACCTGTTGTGGGCGTGTACCAACGTAAGCTCTTTGAGTTTTATTTAGCAGGTCAAGTGGAGAATAGAAAAGAAGATCTTCTCGCTATTCTTGCTCAGGGTAATTGGTAAAAATAATAAAGAGTGCCAGATTTAATCAATAAAAAAGTAAGGCCTTTGTATTTTTATAGGTTCGGTAAAACGGTATAGTAGGCATAAAAAATTATCAGAGAGGCGTCATTTTATATGACGGATAGTGTCGTATGGGGGAGTTCATGGGCGAGAAGCGCGATTATATTACGTTAGAAGTCATACATCACAATGCTTATGAACAGCAGCCTACAGAAGAACCCGAGACTCCAGCGCCTCCTATTTCTCATATTCGTGCTGAAGCTCGTACTAAGAAAAGCGCAGCTACACGCAAGCGTATTATGCACGAGACAACCAAGCTCATGCTTGCTCGTGGAAATACCAATTTCAAAATGAGTGAGATTTCTGATAGAGCTCGTCTTTCAAAAGGTGCGCTGTATTACTACTTTTCCGATAGAGAGGCCCTTTTGCAGGCAATCTTTGACGAGAGTGTTGATGAGCTTGCAAAAGATATTGCGCATACCATTGGTAATAAGCCTGCCTCAAAAGAGACGCTTCATGCAATCATCGCTCAACTTGCTGCTCATATTTTGCCTGACTCACCTTTGGTTTTGGCTTTAATTAACAAGCTTGCAAGCTCTGAGCAGGCGCTTATTACCAACATTGAAGGACCACTTTCTCGCGTGGTTGTTCTCCTTGCTAACCAGCTAGAGATGGGAAAATTGCAGGGATTTATTCGTCAAAGCGTTGATTCAAGACTTGCTGCCTGTTCTATTACGGGTGCATTGGTTCTCTCGGCCATTGGCCTGATGGGAGAGCGTCGCGGTGCGGAGGGCTCTGACGAACTTGCACAGAATCTGCTAGATATGACACTTGCTGGTATTGGAATAGACGAGTAATCATACGAGTTTTTGCATAATGCCAGCTTAACTATGCAATTTAAAGAGCATCCTTGTGGTGCTCTTTTTACAATTTTCTTGACTGATCCTGCTCAAAAGTGTCTTTGGTGGGTATAGTAAGAGTGGTTGCGCGTAGAAGAACGCAAATATTCTGCATAAGCAGAGAAGCCATGCGTGAAAGGACAGTTCATGGCACACAAAAACTATTTGTTTACCTCAGAAAGTGTTACTGAGGGACATCCAGACAAGGTTTGCGATCAGATTTCTGACGCAATTCTTGATGCAATCCTGGCAAAAGAGGCAGAGCTTGAAGAGCGTGGATACGTTTCTCCAAGTGGTGTTCCTGCTTGCTTGGACAACGTTCGTTGTGCATGCGAGACTTTTGCGACTACAGGAACTATTGTGGTAGCTGGAGAGATTCGCACTCAATCCTACGTTGATGTCCAGGAGATTGTTCGCAATACTCTCAGAAATATTGGCTATGACCGCGCTAAATATGGTTTTGACTGCGAGACCTGCGGCGTTTTAAGCCTCATTCACGAACAAAGTCCCGATATTGCTCAGGGCGTTGATCAGTCCTATGACACGCAGGCAGGACGCACTACAGATCCGCTTGATCTTATCGGCGCAGGCGATCAGGGCATGATGTTTGGCTTTGCCTCTGACGAGACCGATGTCCTTATGCCAATGCCAGCTTACCTGGCTCAGCGTCTGGCTCAGCGTCTCTCAGAGGTGCGTAAGTCTGGCGAGGTTGAGTACTTGCGTCCAGATGGCAAAACTCAGGTTACCGTTCGTTATGAGGACGAGAAACCCGTTGAGGTCACAGCCATTGTTGTTTCCACGCAGCATGCTCCAGAGATTGAAGACATGTCTGTTATCAAGCAGGATATGATCGACCACGTTATTGCACCTGTTATGGGTGAGGTCAACATTGCTTGGGATAACGCTGACATTTACGTTAATCCAACTGGCCGCTTTGTTGTTGGTGGACCTATGGGAGACACAGGACTTACCGGTAGAAAGATTATTGTTGATACCTATGGCGGTATGGGTCGTCATGGTGGCGGCGCTTTCTCCGGAAAGGATTGCACCAAGGTTGACCGTTCAGCAGCATATGCAGCGCGCTGGGTTGCCAAAAACGTCGTAGCAGCAGGCCTTGCAAAGAAGTGCGAAGTTCAGCTTGCCTACGCCATTGGTGTTTCTCATCCACTGTCTATCATGGTTGATACTTTTGGCACTGGTATTGTTGACGATGCTGTTATTGAGCAGGCTATCGAGAAGGTCTTTGATCTTCGTCCTGGTGCCATTATCAGAGATCTTAAGCTGCGCCGTCCTATCTTCTCTAAGACAGCAGCATACGGACACTTTGGCCGCAAAGATCCAGACTTCACATGGGAAGCAACTGATCGTGTTCAGGAGCTTAAGGACGCAGTTTCTGCACTTCAGGCATAACGTTCTTACAAGGTAATCTTGTATAACCTCATAGAACCTTCTTCTAGCACCACCTCAAAACCTGGGGTGGTGTCTGTTATTTGTGTGATACCTCTGAAGGTTCCAGGTTTGTAGGTACTGGTAACAGCGTTGGAGTAATCAACAACGTTGTTCAGAATAAGGACATACTGTACGTTAAGGTCGCGTGCCGTTTGAAGTACCTCGGGATCGCTGGAAATGCGATTAAGGCGTTTACGAAGAATAGCGCTTGCGGGACGTTCTGAAGCGTCATAGCCGTTAGGGAAGCGCCAGAGCACATGTAAGTCGTTAGTGCCATATGCCCAGAGACTGCCATCTTGAGGTAGGTTTGCAATAACAGCACCTGCAGGAACGGTAAGCTCCACGCGACGTAAAAACTCCAATTCTTCCGATGTCAAAATGTAGTGATCACCATAGGCCTTCTCGGAAGCCTGTTTAAAGGCAGTAGCAGCAGGAATTGGCTTTTCCGATTTAAGGTTTGGCATAGGAACCACATAGTTGAGCACAACCACACACGCAATAACTGCGCCAGCAATCAGAGGTTTAGCCCAAACGTTGCAAAAGACGCAGGTCTGAGCTTTAGTCTGAGCCTGAGAAGTTCTTTCTCTCCAGGAGGCAAACGTTTCCAGAGCAGCCTCGGCAAGGGTGGCCAGGCCAAGCGCTGCTAGTGGAATTGCCATAATGACGCAGCTTGCCGCAATGCGGAATGGATCGGTATACCAAAATCCTGAGAGATATCCCTTCAGAGGAACGTCAAACGTAATAATAAAAATGCAGAGTATAGACAGGTACATAAAGGCAGATACCATCCATCGAGCCTGCTTGTGCTTAAACGTCCATACAGCGCCTACAAGCACGCAGATTGAAAGTATCGGTTGTGGAGAAACAAGCTCTCCACCTGCGTACGACTGTCCAATAAAGTCCATACCAAGAGCGTGCAAAATAGCATCTTGCAGGCTCGAGTAGGCGCTCCACCAGAAATTGAGAGCCACGCCTCGAACAATCAAAACGTAGTAGAAAA
>CAUVJF010000001.1:0-79800 GCA_963552125.1 uncultured Atopobium sp. | reverse complement strand
CTGAATAAACTATTCGAGGGGAAATTATGGCCTTTACGAGAAAAGAATTCTTGTCCCTTTCTGCTTTGGGAGCTGCGGGTACTTTGGCTGCATGTACTCCACAGGCAAGGACGTCTGAGGATACGAATCAGCCTGCATCTAACGTGGACCTTGAAGAGTTCAAGTCACTTAAGCTGGACATGACCCAGTGGAGTTATGACGAGGATAACGACTGCTACTATCAGCTGGGCATTCAGTACTGCACTAAGCCTGCAAGCAAGTCGGTGAATACCCTCTCGGTCTTTGTACCTGGAAAGTATCTCTCGGGAAAGAAGAATGGCTCTACGTACGAGTGCGAAGTGAGCGAGAAGGCCGTTGTAGGCAGCTTCACCGCAAGTACCGCGCCAATCGTCATGCCTATTAACACAGCAACGCTCGCCCCTCAGAGCGCTCCTACAAGTTACTCATACGAAGGCCTTGCACCGTACCTTGAGGCTGGTTGTGTGTACGTATACGCAGGTTTCCGCGGCAGAAGTGCTGGTTACGATTCAACTACAGGCTCGGACGAGCTTTACGCAGGTGGATCGCCTTGGCCGGCAGTAGACCTCAAGGCTGCTATCAGGTACTTGCGCTACAACCATGAGCTGCTTCCTTGCAATACATCAAAGATTTTTGTGTTTGGCTTTGCAGCTGGAGGCGGCCTCAGTGCGGTGCTGGGAACCTCGGGAGACTCTCCGCTCTATACGCCATATCTTAAAGCCGTTGGCGCTGCTACACATAGCGAGAAGGGCGAGCAGCTTTCAGACTCTATTTATGGCAGCGCTTCATGGTGTCCGGCAACCTCATATGATCTTGCAGACGCAGCGTATGAGTGGTCAGCTGGTCAGTATGCAGATGCAACAGACTCCCGTGCTGAGGGTGTATGGACCCAACCTCTCTCGCAAGATCTTGCTGGTGCATATGCTTCATTTGTCAACAACATGGATCTTCTCGACAGCAATGACAGTAAGGTCAGTCTTGATGAAACTAACTCTGGCGTCTATACCGCTGGATCATATGCAGACCTTCTTATCAACGAGCTCAAGACCTCCGCGAATAACTTTGTTAGGGACAACGCATTCCCTTATACCTCTACGCCTCAGCGACTGGAAGAGCCTACGTTCCCAGGTGACCCAAATCTTGCAACAGTTCGTGGTACAGATAATGCAGCTCCTGCTACTCAGCAGGTTCAATCTACTATCTACGATACTGCTGAGCACTATTTTGGCTCTCTAAACTCAGAATCTATTTGGGTTGTATATAACCTTCGTCGTCAGAGCGTTGAGCTTGAGAACTTGAGGGGTTTCTCGCGAGCTTTAAGAGGCGCGTCGCTTCCTGTTGGAGCTTTTGATGCCCCTGATAGAAGCACCCGTGCTAACCAGCTTTTTGGTGTTGGCGAGCAAAGTACGCTGCATTTTGATGAGCAGACTGCTGACCTCATTAAAAAGAACCTTGATACTTACATGAAGCTTGCCGATTGGAAGTCCAGCTACGCTAATGATTGGACCTCTGATCTGAATAAGGCTGATACGCTGGAGAATGACATTCCAACTCGTGTTGATATGTTTAATCCACTGTACTTTACCAGCGCATCTTACAAAGGCTATCAGACAGCATCGGTTGCTCCTTATTGGCGCATTAATGAGGGCGCTCAGAATACTGATACTTCAATCTGTACCTCGTTCAATTTGGGACTGTCTCTAAAGCATTTCTCGGGCGTGAGCAGTGTTGATTACACGCTTGTTTGGGATAAGGGCCACGTTCTTGCCGAGAGAACAGGCAATGCAACTGCCAACTTGGTATCTTGGATTGTTTCGTGCGCGTCTGCTTAAAGAGGAGGGCATAGCGTGTTTCAAACAAAGAACCGCCGACTGTATGGTGTTGTTGTTATTGTTGTGCTTGCGGTAGGAGCAATATTCTTCTCTCTTATGAGGGATGCTGATAAGTCTCAGCCTCAAGCAAACTCGCAATCGCAGCAGACGCAGCAGACGCAGTCTCAGAGCTCACAAAACAAGGGTTACATTGATTCTGTAGCAGCGGATGACCCGTATGCAAAGGGCATTCACCATGTTCGTATTGTGGTGAAGGATTACGGCACTATCGAGGCAACTCTTAACGCAAACGTTGCGCCTATTACGGTTTCCAATTTTGCTCATCTTGCCGAGTCAGGCTTCTATAATGGCCTTACGTTCCATCGCATTATTGACGGCTTCATGATTCAAGGTGGAGATCCTAAGGGCAATGGCTCGGGTGGATCCGAGAATAAAATCAAGGGCGAGTTTACCAAAAACGGTGTCGAGAATAACATCTCGCATACACGTGGAACTATTTCCATGGCACGCGCCCAAGATCCAAACTCTGCAAGCTCACAGTTCTTTATCATGCAGGCAGACAACTCAACTCTGAATGGAAATTACGCTGCATTTGGCACGGTAACAAGTGGAATGGACGTTGTCGATGCAATTTGTAAAGGCGTAACCCCAACCGATTCAAATGGAACTATACCTGCTTCAGAGCAACCAGTCATTGAATCCATTACAATGATTGATTAGATTCCTTATATAAAATATTCTTATGTTATTGAATGACCTGCGACAAGTTATAAAGTTGCAGGTAATTGGCTTAAAACACGCTTCTCATGATATACTATTGTTATCCGAGAGGAGTGGTGTTATGCGAGCTGTTGGCGAGTTTTGCGTTCACCCAGGTCAGGGCGTATGTCTTGTTGAAAATGTAGTTTCGGAGCCTACTCCGGCCTACGTTTTGTCTCCTATTGGGCAAAAACATCCTGTTCAGATTGTATTTCCTCTTGATCAAGAGTTCAGACTACGCGATCTTATGACGCGTGATGAGGCTACAAATCTTGTTGATATGTATCCTCAAATTGAACTCATTACCTTTCACATCCACAACGCCTCTCTTGAAGAATCTCACTTTAGACATGCCATCAGAGAAGGTTCTTGTAAAGACTCCATTAGTATTGCTAAAACATTTAGAGCTCGTATTGATAAGGCGCGTTCGCTCAACAAGAAACCACCTGTTTCTCACGAGAGAATCTTTAAGATGGCCAGTAATCGCGGTCTTTACGAGCTTATTACGGCACTTAATTGCACCGTTGACGAGATTCAAAAGGTGTTTAGTTCGCGCTATGGCGTAGAAATTGGAAAGGCGTAGCTTATAATTAACCCATCCGTTCAAGAGATGGGAAATTATGGCTTCAGAAACATCTGCAAATCGTGCTGTAGTCACTGTTTTGGGCAGTGACGCTCCTGGAATTGTTGCAGCAATTTCTTCTACCTTGGCTGAGTCAAACGCAAATATCCTTGATATTGCTCAGACAATTTTGTCTGGTATTTTTACCATGACCATGCTTGTTGAGCTGAAGGATGCTGAGTCTTTCTTGAGCCTCAAAGAGCGTCTTGATGCTGTCTCAGAAAAGCTTGGTGTACAAGTAAATATGCAGCGTGAAGAGGTCTTCACGTTTATGTATCGTCCATAAAGAGGTAGTGTTTTGTCAGAGCTTTCAACTGAAGAACTCATTGCTCAAAAGCAGTCTTGGCTCAATCAAGATGTATCAAATCTGAAAGTAGAAATCGTCTTTTCCGATATGGATGAGACATTTCTCCATACCGATAAATCTCTTGATGATAACAACATGGCAATGCTGGACCGCCTGGCTGAGTTAGGTATTCCTTTTGTACCTTGTTCCGGACGCGCGTTTAACGTGCTGCCAAAAGAGGTTGTGAACCATCCTGCTTCTAAGTACGTAGTGTCCTGCGATGGCGCCATCATTAGAGACCTTTCTACCCAGACGGTACTGCACGAGTCTACTGTTACCAAGGAGCAGGCGCTTGAGTTGTATCAAAAGCTTAAAGACCTTCCTGTCACTTTTGATATTTTTGCAGACGGTGGTGTTTATCTGGAGCGCTCAAGGCACAATCTTATCTCTCAGCTGGGTATTCCCGCAGATCATGCGGCATTTATGCAACGCTCGCGTACTCCCTTTGATCAAAGCGTTGAGGAGTTTATTGATAGTGTAACTACCATTGAGCGACTTGGTTCCTATTGGTCTGTTGCAGAAGGCGAGAAGTACCAGGCGCTTGTAGCAGATGCCGTTGCCTCGGTAAAAGGGCTTAGTGGCACGGCTTCCATGAGTATGGGAATGGAAATCTTGGCCGACGGCACTTCAAAGGGTGCTGCACTTAAGTGGCTCTGCAATCATCTTGGCCTCTCTACAGAGAACGCCGCAGCTTTTGGTGACTCGCTCAATGATGTCGCCATGCTTTCTGCGGCGGGAATGGGCACGGCAGTTGCTAACGCTCGTCGTGAAGATTTTGAGGCAGCAACCTATATCACACTCACTAACGATGAGGCGGGTTTCTCGCGATTCCTTACGTGGGCACTGGGGGAGTAAGCACTTGGCGCTGAAGGAGTAGTGTCTCAGAGTTTTGCTTGAGACATATGGTTTAAAGGAAAAGCCGGCAGATACAATCTGTCGGCTTTTGTTGTGAGAAGTAAAACTACTACGCGCTAGGCCTAGTGATTGGTGTCTTGTTGCTCCTCAAAGACATCTTCATCAACCTCTTCTTCGTCAAGTTTAAGAGGACGGAAGCTTGCGGTATCGCCGCCAACGTAGTCTGCAACAGTAGCTGCGTTTTCAACGCGCTCCTTGTGCAGCGCTTCTGCAAAGATATCTTCGTCTTCCTCAATCTCTGCAATACGCTCTTTCATAGGAGCCTCAACAAGTGGCATAGAACCCGTCTGAGCTGCGTCATCAAGCGTGATACGAGTAAGCTTCTGCCCGCGCTTAACCTTGGAGAACAGAGGAACGTATTCAAAGACAATGTTGGAGTTCTCAAGACCATACCAGCGAGCAGGAGATCCGCAGATGCGACGAATAAAGTACTTGAGCTCAAGGCAGCGAGCGTCAAAACCGTTGATGTCAGTCTCTGGAGCTAGTACCTTACGCAGCAGACAGAATCTAAAGTCACCAATTTCGGAGTGCTCCTTGTAAATGGAATACTTGTGATTCTGTGGAGCAAGCTGATTGTTCTTAATCAGGTCACCAACAATCTGATACAGATAGGTGTTAATACGCTGGTTTACCCTAAAGCCAAGACGCAGGGTAATCTTGAACAGGAAGTCTGTACCAAAGTCATTGACGATAAACTCACGGGTATTTGGATCGTCTGTCAGCGAGATGTTAATAAAGTAGTAGGCCTTAGCACGCTTTGGACGCTTATCCAAGATGGAATAGAGGATGTCTCGATCCAGCTTGTCAAATGAAGAGTCATTGGTCAAGAAGACCAGGTTATCAGCGAGGGTTGTATAATCTGCATCGTGGCTCAAGCTACGGAGCTGGTCAATGTATTTATCTACGGGGAGATAAACGCTCTGCGTCCTCTCAACAGCGGTACCGCGCCGCCAGACAAACATGACAACAAAGATTGCGGTAGCCATAAGAACGGTAAAGTAGCCGCCGTGGAAGAACTTGGTAAGGCTTGAGAAGAAGAACATAGCCTCGATAGCACCAAAGAAAAGAATGAATGGAATGGCCGCCCATAGGCGCTTTCTGATAACAGCCAGGTAGGTGTAGAGCAAGATTGAGGTCATGAGCATGGTAACGGTAATTGCAAGACCGTACGCTGCTTCCATGTGCTCAGAGCTCTGGAAGAGAAGTACAACGCCAATGCAACCAACCCACATGATGTTGTTTACAAGTGGAATGTAAATCTGGCCCTTAGTTGTGGAGGGGTAGTTGATCTTGATATGAGGCATAAGGTCAAGCTTAATAGCCTCAGAGACAATGGAGTAAGAGCCGGTAATCAGTGCCTGAGAGGCAATAATTGCAGCAAGCGCAGAGAGAATAACGGCAAATGGTCTAAGCTGACCAGGAAGCATTTCAAAGAAAGGATTGAGGTCTTTGATAGTATTTAGCACGGTGTTATTGTGGTTGGTAATGAGCCATGCGCCTTGTCCAAGATAGTTCAGAATCAAGCAGACCTTAACAAAAGGCCAGCTTACGTAAATGTTGCTCTTGCCAACGTGGCCCATGTCAGAATAAAGTGCTTCTGCGCCAGTGGTACAAAGGAAGACACTACCTAAAACCATGAGACCAGCTGCATTGAGCTTGCCATCAAAGAGGAACAGAATGCCGCGGACTGGGTTAAGAGCTCGAACAACGCTAATGTCAGCAAACATGTTCATAACACCCATGGCACCCAAGAACAAGAACCAAAGCGTCATGACAGGGCCAAAGGCCTTACCAATGGTAGAAGTACCTGCCTTCTGTAAGGCAAAGAGGGTGCAGAGGATGATGATGGTAATCATGACAACGATGTGCTGATTATCACCAATAATAGCATGAGCTGCAGGAATAGTACGCAAACCCTCAATAGCGGTGGTTACTGTAACAGCTGGGGTCAAAATACCGTCAGCAAGAAGAGCTGCGCCACCAATCATGGCAGGAATAATCAGCCATTTGGCGCACTTTTTAACCAAACTGTAGAGCGCAAAGATTCCGCCCTCATTGTGGTTGTCTGCCTTCATTGCAACCATGACGTATTTAACAGTTGTAATGAGTGTCAGCGTCCAGATAATGAGGGACAGAGCACCCAAAACAACATCGGTGCTCATGGTAAGAAGTCCACCATTACCAGCGATAATTGCCTTCATGGTGTACATTGGAGAAGTGCCAATGTCACCGTAGACGATGCCAAGGGTAACAAGTACCATGCCAGCACTTAGAGGAATGCCAGTTGATTTCTTGGCTTTGTTCTTAGAAAAAAGCGCATGAAATGCAGCTTTACTTGTATTCATCCATTAATCCTCTCAACAGATGATTAGTACAGTTCGTCATCATATGTTAGTCCATATACCTAGTTATAACTAGACGAATGTACAAACGTACTTATTTTGTCTGCAAGCGGAAAAATTTTACTCATTTTCCCGCGGTTTTCTCGAGATTTTATATGCATGGTGGATTTTCTTATTTCTTGAGAAGTCCTCCGGAATAGTTTCACTTGTTATGTCCTCGATGATGACACCAGCTCGCTGGATCTTCTCGACATCTGGTTTAAAGGTACGCAGGTTGCACGAGAAAATAGCAACGCCACCGCGAGTTAGAAGGCGAGAAATGCCAATGATGAGCTCAGCGTGATCTCTCTGGACATCAAACGAGCTCTGCTTCATGCGCGATGAGTTGGAGAAGGTAGGAACATCGCAGAAGATGACATTCCAGCGATTTTTGGTATGACGCATCTCGGTAATCCAAGACAGGACGTCTGCCTGGACAAACTCGTGCTCCTCGCCGTCAAAGCCGTTACGCTTCATGTTGCGCTTGGCCCACTCAAGCGAAGGTTTGGAGAGGTCAACAGTTGTGGAGTGAAGTGCACCACCATCTGCTGCGTAGCAGGTAGCGGTACCTGTATAGGCAAATAAGTTGAGGAAGCTCTTAGCAGGTCCAGCGCTTTTCATGAGCTCACGAATTTCTGCACGTGTATCGCGGTGATCCAAGAAGATTCCACAGTCCAGCCTTGAGGCAAAGTTGACCTCAAAGAGCAGACCACCCTCATCGATGAGCAGCATTTCTTTTCTGGAGTTGTCGGCTGCGCTGCCCTCGTCAGAGTACTGAGAGCCACCCTTTGCACGCGTTCTTGTTCGTAGATTTACGTTTGAGCTAGGTACGCCCAGAATGCGAGGAGCCAAAGCCAGGACGTCTAGGAGGCGGCGTTTTGCAAGGTCTGGATCAATCTCTTTAGAGGCAGCATACTCAGAGATTTGCAGCCAGGTAGTTGGCTTTGTGGCGCCTTTGTAGATGTCAATGCTGACGGCATAATCGGGCAGGTCAGCGTCGTATACACGGTAGCACGAGACATCGTTTTTACGAGCCCACTTAGCGCGCTGCTTAGCTACCTTAGTGAGACGGGCGGCAAATTGATCAGACGCAGGAACCAAGACACTTACCGGCTGATTGTTGACCATAACGGTGGGGCCTGCAGGAACTGAGGAGGGCACGGAGTTGCTTGCAGGTGCATCAGCGGTTTTAGCTGCGCCTTCAATGGCCTCCTCTGCATTTGCAGCAGGGTAGGAGCGCATAGTGGCTATGGAGTTGCCCACGTAGACGGATAGTGTCTGCGAAGGTGTTGTCCTGAGTACCGTATCGGTATTTGTATCGCTGGTAAGAAGCGTACTTGCCTGACCAGCAAAAAGTCCAAGTGTGGCGTAAGCAGAGCCTTGAAGTGTAGGCTCTTCCTTGGTCCATGAGAGGTCGGCAACAACGCCCGTGAAGTGCTCCGCGTGCTCGAGGAGCTCAGATGCAGGTAAGAACTGCACGTCTGCCTTGAGACCACCTGCGCGAAGCGTATAGAGCACGGCCTCCTTAGCCTTTGGGCGAGGATCTGCTGCATAGAGCGTGACCTGGCGCTCCTGGCCCTTCTCGGCACGTTCATCTGCCTCGGCAAGCAAATCCTGCCAGGCATCGTCGTTGTGGCCAGCCCAACCCGTCATGCCCCAGCGAGCGCGCAAGATGCCCGGCGCCACGTCCAGCGCCATGCCCGCTGCCTCCTGCGCAAGCGCGCCTGCTCCCGGGAACAGCAGCGCCGGCAGTGGCGCGTCTGGCGAGAAGAGCGATGCACTCGCAGCAGTTTGCGCCTGCAGGTACAGAAGGGCAGCGGCGTAGTCCAGCCTGAGCGGCGCAAACTCACGTGCCGGCCCTCGACCGCCAGTCAGACTGCGCTTAAAGAGCGCCTCACCAGCAAGGTCAATGCCAACCGTGGCACGGTTGCGTGATACGCGCACGACAATAGTTACGTCAGGCGCAAGCGTGTTGACCATAGGACGGCTTCCGCGCTTTGCTGCAAGTCGGTCTACAATAGCGTCTTTTGTTCTGACAGCAATGAAGTTGGTGTTTCTGAGCTGGTCATTTGTGCCGTGAGCGCTGACTGCAATGGTGGCATGCGGACCAATATGGTCTTCCCAAGCAATGTGGGAGAGGTCTTCGTAGAGCGCGTCAGAAGTTGCAGCGCCAACGCGATTAAGCACTAAAATGACACGAGACGTGAGGCGAGACCATAAACAGACGCGGTAAGCATCGGCAAGTGAGCCGTAAAACGCAACCTGTCCGCCAAGAGGACGCACCTTTTTGATGCGCAGGCCGTCAAGCTCCTGTGCAAGAAGCTTCTCAAAGCCTTTTGGACACGTTGCAAAGAACTCAAGTTCTTGAGACATCGGGACACCTTTCGCCCGTAGGAATTGAATACATACTAGTGCAACATTTTCCCATGTTTTTCTCGCCAAATGGTTGGGGAAAAGAAAATACATCAAGAACCCGTGGGTGCTCGGCCGCGCGCGTTCCCTTGAGTCGTCCCTCGGCCGTGCGTGGCTGCGAGCAGCGCGTCTGCAGCCCGCACTACCGCCCACTCACCGAAGAGCGGAAGTTCATACATAATGTCCCAAATCATCTGTTATTTTTCGCTTAAAATACGCATAGTATCTTTTACTAAGAAATAGAGAGCTGTTTGAGGTTTGGGAGTCCTTATGGATGCAAAAGTTATGGAAACATTTGAGTCCTGGCGTGCAAACGTCACCGAAGAAGACCTGGTAAAAGAGCTCGGAGAGCTTGCAAAGCCAGAAGCAGAAGATAAGCTCTACGATGCATTTTATCGTTCACTTGCTTTTGGTACTGCTGGTCTTCGCGGCACCATTGGCGTTGGCACCAACCGCATGAACGTCTACGTTGTCGCCCAGGCAACCCAGGGTCTTGCGGATTACCTCAATGCTCACTATCAAAATCCTACCGTGGCTCTTGCAAGGGATTCTCGCCTTAAGGGTGAGGATTTCCAGAAGGTTGCAGCTGGTGTTTTGGCAGCTAATGGCATCCGTGTATATGTCTACCCACGTATTGAGCCTGTCCCAACGCTCTCGTTTGCCGTCCGCTACCTCAAGACTTCCGCAGGTATCGTGCTTACCGCAAGCCACAACCCTGCGCCTTATAACGGCTATAAGGTATACAACGATAACGGTGGTCAGATTACGGATGAGGCAGCGGCTGAGATTTCTGCAAACATCGCACGCGTCAATCCTTTTGACGTCAAGCCTATGGACTTTGAAGAAGGCCTGGAGAAGGGCTTGATCATTTGGACTCCAGAAGAGGTCCTGGACAACTTTATTGAGGCTATCAAGCGTGTTTCTATTCCAGGATTTAAGGCTGCCGACGGCTACAAGGTTGTATACACGCCGCTCAATGGTACAGGCATGGAGTGTGTCACGCGCATTCTCAAGGAGATTGGCGTCAATGACGTTGACGTTGTTCCAGAGCAGGCAGAGCCAGACGGAAACTTCCCCACATGCTCCTATCCAAATCCTGAGTTCCGTGAGGCACTTGAGCTGGGCCTCAAGCTTGCCGACAAGGTAAAGCCAAATCTTTTGGTTGCAACTGACCCAGATGCCGACCGTATGGGTACTGCAATCCCTCATAACGGCGATTACGTGCTGCTTTCCGGTAACGAGATGGGCGTCCTGCTTATGGATTGGCTTCTTACCATGGCTGAAGAGCGTGGCGAGAAACCCCAGGATAAGGTAGCTGTTTCTACTATCGTATCCTCTGCTATGCCCGACGTCTTGGCGCGTGCCCGCGGCTTTGAGATGCGCCGCGTGCTCACGGGCTTCAAGTACATCGGCGACCAAATTGACCAGCTCAAGGATGCCGGTGAGGAGGATCGCTTCCTCATGGGCTTTGAGGAGTCCTACGGCTATCTTGTTGGCACCCATGCTCGCGATAAGGACGCTATTGTCGCCACCATGCTTTGCGTTGAAATGGCTTCTTGGTATGCCGCTCGCAACATGGACCTCTACGAGGCGATGGATGCCCTGTATCAGCGCTATGGCTACTACCTCAATGGCGTTGTCAATGCTGCCTATCCAGGCGCTGAGGGCGCCGCTAAGATGGCTCAGATCATGAGCAGCCTGCGTAAGAATCCACTGGAAACGGTGGGCAACTACAAGGTTGTTGGCGTAACAGACTATGCTGAGTGTGCAGAAATGCCTCGCGTCTCGGGCCTGCAAAAAGAGGCTCCTCAGACGCTGCCAGCATCCAACGTTATTGAGTATAGGCTTGAGGGAGACAACAAGGTCATCTTCCGTCCATCTGGTACTGAGCCAAAGGTCAAGTCTTACCTCTTTGCTAACGGAGCCACTCGCGAAGAGGCTGAGGCACGCATCGCCGAGCTCAGCGAGGCTGCACAGAAGGTGCTTTCATAGTTCGCCTTTACCTCTAAAACGTTTTTCCACGCAATTCTTTGGCGAGAAACCCGTCCAGTCCAGCATTCACCTTTTGTGGATGCTGGGTTTTTTACTCTGCGGTCTTTACCGTCACGGTATACAGGGCATTTGCAGCGCTGGCAATAGTTTCTGCCGCCCATGGATGTGCGCTTACCTCAGGGGACAGAGGGTCGTGGACATTTACGGTGCCGTCATCGTTCTTACTGGTTACCAAAATCCAGTGATCGCCATCAGAGCTCAGCTTATTGCCCTTAACCTCAACAAGCAGGAAGGTTTCAGCATCTAGAAGCATGGTGATATTGTCGGCAGAAATGTTATAGCTATCAGCGGTAAGACCAAGGTTAGCTAAATTCTTCTCGAGAAATGATCTGTTCATTCCAGAGTCGGTGTCCGTTGCCTTGGCGGTTTCAACGGCACCCGCAATATCTGCTGGAGTCCAGTTGTTCTTTCCGGTAAGGCCCATGTATGCCATAGAAAGGGCAGTTGGGCCAGAGCCCTTGGTGGCAATTACAGAACCAGCATACGAGACTCCGCCCCACCTGGAGTCCCAAGTATAGAGCTGTGGAGCTGTGCCTTTGGTGATTGAATCGTCGTAGGTTTTGGCTTTGCCGTCAGAATCGGGATAGTTTGCAACAAAATCAATTGCCTCAGGGTGGGCAAGTGCCAGCTCAATGAGGCTTTTATCGCTGTATTTATCAGCGTGTTCTGCAATCCATGCAAGGTTTTTGTTCTGATCTAGCTTAGCTGCCAGGGCTTTAGTCAGCTCCTCTGAAGTTCCCACAGCAACACGAGAATCAACGGAGTTGGCCTCTACCTCCGGAGTAGATTCTTTAGCACAACCGCGCACGCAGCTCGACACAATAAAGACCAGTAAAAGTGCCGCGATGACCGCTAGTCCAATGACAATATAGGTTCTCGTACGAGAATCAATGCGATGTAGTAGAGACTGTCTCTTAAAAAGAATGGCCTGCGAACCAAGGGTATTTCTCTTGCGACGTCTTGCCTGCCTATCAGAAATACCGCCATCACGAGGAGGACGGCCATTTTGTGGAGGACGACGACGCATTGCAGGATCTCCGTAGGAGCCTTGTCTTCTATCAGGTGAATCATTCAGGGGCATGGCGGCCTCCAAGCCGTAAAAATAGTTTCACTCATGATGAATCATACGGCGAGAAGTGTATAAATACTTTTAGAAAACGGTGAATGCAATATTCCGACCGACGAGCGGGTTATTTGTACCGTTTAGCGGTTTGGCATGCGCATAAGGGTTGATTAAGTATATTCTTTTACTCACTATCATTTGTTTTCAAAAGTTAGTGAGCCGCATAAAGAAAGAAGGCGTCGTGAAGCATAGAAATGCTCGACAGGACGTGATTCGTGAGCTTGTTCGCAGCGAGTCCATCCGCACACAGCGCGATCTTGTTGACATGCTCAAAAATCGTGGCTTTGCTTGTACTCAAGCAACCGTTTCTCGTGATACAGCAGAAATGGATTTGCAAAAGCTTCCCGAGGGTGCTTATGTGCTTTCTGAAGATATGCATTTGCAGAAAATGCTCTCTGAGTTTGTGGTTGGGGCTACGGCAGCAGAGAATCTTATTGTGATTCGATGCCATCCAGGCACTGCATCAGCCGTTGCGTTTGCCCTTGACGACGTTGAGCTTGACCACGTTGTTGGCACCGTTGCCGGTGACGATACCGTTTTGATGATTGTGGATAAGACTGAGCACGCTGCAGACGTGGTGCGCATCATTACGCAGCTTGGCAATGTAGAGAGCGTTCTATAAAACACAAAGCTTTTGGCGAGAAACCCGTCAAAAGCACACCTCATTCAAAAAGAAAAAGGAGCCTGCTTAGTGCAGACTCCTTTTTGTTGTAGATAAACCAGAGGTTTATGGAGTACCTGTTCCTGTTCCAGTACCTGTTCCAGTACCTGTTCCGGTACCCGTGCCAGTGCCCGTACCGGTACCTGGTGTGGCTGGAGTAGTAGGAGTGGTAGGAGTAGTGGTGGTATCGTCCTCTTCCTCCTCCTCGGTAGTCTCCTCCTCTTCCTCTTCGTCGTCATCTTTCTCATTTTGCTTAGCATTAGCGGAGCCACCAACAAATTTCCAGTAACTATTAGGCTTGTAAGCAATAGTTTCAGTGGTCTTTGGGAACTCAGCGCGAGCAACGCCAGAGAGAGCTGCGTTCATGTAGTACGCCCATACGTACTGTGCAGTAACAAAGGTAGAGGACTCTCCGCCGCCGATAATAACAGGGTCACGACTATCTGGATATCCACACCAAGCTACGGTTGCAAGCTGTGGGGTATAGGCGCAGAACCAAAGGTCCTCGGAGTTATCGGAAGTACCCGTCTTACCTGCAACTGGTTGGTTGAAGGTCTTCAGGTTGTAGGCATAGCGACCAGTACCAGAGGTAAGAACGCCGCTCAGAACATCGGTAGCAGCTGCAGCAACAGCAGGACTAATTGCCTGAACTGGGTTGTCCTTGTGCTCGTAGATAACGTTGCCATTACGGTCTTCAATGCGCGTAATTGCAACAGCATCACGACGAACACCGCCTGCAGCAAGGGTTGCAAATGCGGTGCACTGCTCAATAGGGGTTACGCCCTGAGAACCAAGAGTGGTAGACAGGTATGGCTGTAGCTGAGTGCGAATACCCATGGCATAGCACGTCTGAAGGATCTTATCGATACCAATAGCTTCAGCAACCTGTGCGTAAACAGTGTTGGACGAGTAAACCGTACCTTGACGCAGGGTAATTGCACCGTAGCTGTAGTTGCCAGCGTTTTTAACCAACCAGGTTGGCGTAATTTGCATAGGGGAGTTGCCGTTAAGAACAATCTCTGGGTTCATACCCTCAGAAAGGGCTGCTACCAGCGTATACATCTTAAAACTGGAGCCCATCTGACGGTTACTACTGGTTGCAATGTTGTACTGACTCTTTGAGTAATCCTGTCCACCAACCATTGCTTTAATGTAGCCAGTTTGAGGATCAATGGAAACCAAAGCAGCGCCCAGGCGAGGGTTGCCAAGCTCAGCAATACGCCTTCTAGCAGCCTCATCAGCATCTTTCTGGAGGTCAGGATCAAGTGTAGTATAAACACGCAATCCACCCTGGAGAATAGTATCGCTATCAAAGTCTTCCTGAAGCAGGCTACGAATGTAGTCAGTCCAGTAAGGGAACTGGCCAATGTTGTCGGTCAAAGTACCAGGGTTAAGTACTAAGTCCTCAGCAACAGCTTCATCGTACTGCTCCTGTGTAATATCGCCCGCGCGAAGCATACGCTCAAGAACGGTATTACGCCTTTCTCTTGCTGCCTCTGGATTAACAGTTGGGTCATAGGCAGAAGGAGCATTTGGAAGGCCAGCAAGCGTTGCAGCCTCAGCAAGAGTCAAATCACTTGCATGCTTGTTAAAGTAGATAATACTTGCAGCCTCAATACCGTAGGCACCATTACCGTAGTAAATGGTGTTGAGGTACATATTAAGAATCTGGTCCTTAGTAAACTTCTTCTCCATCTGAATAGAGATGTAAGCCTCGCGGACCTTACGTTTCAAAGAGCGCTCAAACTGCTCGTTAGAAAGAACGGTATTACGAACAAGCTGCTGCGTAATAGTGGAAGCACCTTCGCCGCCACCAAACAGCGAGCCAACAGATGCACGAACAATACCCCAGGGGTCAATACCGCTGTGGGAATAGAAGCGCTTATCCTCAGTATCAATGGTGCCCTGAATAACATAAGGAGAAATCTGATCCAAGGTAACAGAGCGACGCTGCTGCAGATAGAAGTCTGCAATGTCGTTGCCCTTAGAGTCATAAACGCGAGTAGGCTCTGCTACCAGATAGGCATCAGCAGAGTTGTAATCCGGCAGATCCTCGAGCCATGAAGAAACAGCTGCACCCAAAGAAAGAGCAAGTGCAAGCGCGAGAAGAGCCATAAAGCCAAAGAATCCAGCAACGCCAAAACCTACGGCATGTGTATTTGCGTGTTTCCGTGCACGACGGGTTCTAATACCCATTGAGCCTCCTTGTCATAGCTCTCACTATTATAGTCTGATATTTATGTTTCAGTGAATAAAGAGTTACAACTCTGTTGTATTCTGATAGATAACATTTTTGATTGATACTATTTGTAGCAGTAACTATATGGTTTAACAGGCTTGCGTTGAGAGGATACAGAGTGCTTTCAGTAGAAGAACAGCTCCGTGTTATTACTTCAGGAACTATGCAGATTGTTCCTTTGGACGGTCTAAAAGAGAAACTCAAGAAGGGCACTCCTCTTAATATTAAGCTTGGCGTAGATCCAACAAGTCCTGATTTGCACCTGGGTCACGCAGTTCCTCTGCGCAAGATGCGTCAGTTCCAGGACCTTGGCCATAATGTCACGTTGATTATTGGTAGTGGCACCGCACTGATTGGTGACCCTTCTGGACGTGACTCTACCCGTCCTCCGCTCACTGCAGAGCAGGTAGATGCCAACGCAGAGACCTACGTCAACCAGGCAATGAAGATTCTTGATCCAGAAAGAACTACCGTTGTTCATAACGGTGACTGGATTAAGCCTATGAACCTTGAGACCATGCTTGGTCTTATGAGCAAGTTCACCATTGCCCGTATTCTTGAGCGAGAAGACTTCTCTAATCGTTATCACAACCAACAGCCAATTGCCCTCCATGAGTTCATTTACCCTGTTCTTCAGGCATATGACTCTGTTGTTATCAAAGCAGACGTAGAGATGGGCGGAAACGACCAGATCTTCAACTTGCTTGCCGGTCGTGATCTTATGCGTGATATGGACATGGAGCCGCAGATTGCGCTTACCATGCCTCTTCTTGTAGGTACTGATGGTACTAAGAAGATGAGTAAGTCTTATGGCAACTACATTGGTCTAACTGATGAGCCAAATGATATGTTTGGCAAGGTTATGTCTATCACCGATGAGATTATTCCAATGTATTACCGTCTTTGCTCCACGCTCTCTATTGATGAGCTTGATGTAATCGATAAGAGCTTTGAGGACGGTACCGCTGATCCTTATCAGCTTAAGCGTGCTCTTGGCAGAAATATTGTTGACCTTTATCACGGTGAGGGAGAAGGTCTTAAGGCTCAGGCAGCTTTTGATGCTCAGTTCAAGAACAATGAAGTTCCTGACGATGTCAAAGAGTTTACAATTTCCCTTGAAGCAGATGAAGACGGTCTCATTTATCTGCCAAAGATTTTGGTTGAAGTAGAGATTGCTTCAAGTAACGGTGAGGCTCGTCGTCTCATTGATGGCGGTGGTATCAAGATTAACCAGCAGCCTCATCCAACAAAGACCTATAAGGTTGAGCCAGCAGTTCTTGAGAAGGCTCTTCTCCAGGCAGGTAAGAAGCGCTGGGCTCAGCTCGTTTAAAACAGATGCACTAATTAAGGGCGCATACGCATGTGGAAACAATTTGTTCTTGTTCTTATAGTTACAACAGCAATTGTTTTTGTTCCAGGATATCTGGGGGCTCGTTTATCAGGTGGTAAACGAGCACTTTCACTTGCCGTGGCAGGTCCGCTAAGCGTTGTATTTTATATTGTTGCGGGCATTGTAATGTATCCTCTTGGTCTCAAGGGGCATGTCTCGCTTTTTGCTCTTGCAGCATGTTTTCTCGCTCTTATTGCAACAGCCCGATTTGGCTTAGAGAGAGTTTTGCACAAAAAGATACATTCTTCTTTGTCGTTATCTTTACCGGGAGCCTGTATTGTTATTTGTTTTAGTGCACTAGCCGCAAGTTACGTGTTTTACCGGGGCCTTGGAAATCCAAATAACTTCTTGCAATATGACGATAACTACACTCATATCTCTTACATCAACAGAATTATTCAAACAGGTGTTTTTTCGACTTTTAGAGCATCTGTTTATGACGGCTTGCCGCTTTCTACGCCACAGCCTTTCTCAGGATCTTGGTATTACCCCTTGGCATTTCACAGCTTTGCTTCAATAGTTACACTGCTTACTCATTGCTCAATTGGAATGGCAGAAAACGCTGTTAATGTGGTGTGGACTAGCTTAGTGTATCCATTGGGACTGTTTGCACTTGTTTCAAAGATTTTTGGAAAGAAAATCCAAACAGCAGTACTTGCACCATTTGCAGCATTTGCCAACATGGCATTTCCTATCCGAATGCTCACAATCCATGGTCCTTTTCCAAATATGCTTTCTTTCTGCTGTGTTCCTATAGCAGTGTATTTGTTTGTGCAGCTCTTTGATTCGATTACGCAATCGTCTTCTCATAAACATGGCGAGAAACCCCAGAAGGCTTCAGATATCTTCATGCTCATTTCGGTACTTTTGGGAATTGTTTTTTGCCATCCAAATGGTGTATTTTTCTGGGCAATTTTGGTATTCCCTTACGTGTTAGTTTCATTTATCCCACGCATGGTGACCAATAAATGCGCAGGTAAAAAGAATAAAGTTGCTATTTTAGTCACCCTTGAGACGCTTTGTATTGTCTTATGTATTGGTTTATGGGTTTTTATTTTAAACAGTAGTTTAATGAAGTCCGTTGTGAATGTTATTTGGGGAAGTGATATAAATCCTTTATACTCCATTGTTCATATTGCCAACCAATCATTTATTATGAAAGCTCCTGAAGTGGCTTGTGCTGTGTTTTTCTGGATTGGTTTCATTCATACCCTTATCGTTAAGAAATCTCGCTGGTACACCTGTAGCTTGCTTTTTGTTTCTATTTTCTTTGTTGTAGGCTTGATGGGCAACCTAGATATAAAACGTTTCCTCATTGGCTTTTGGTACACAGACCCAGAACGTATTGCTGCTATGATGTGTATCACCTCTACGCCATTAGTTTTACAAGGTGGCGTTGACATTGTTTCTGCCGTCTTAGTATTACTTCAAAAAATAAAGCATGCAATTAAAGACACAAGGTTCGTTGAAAGTACTCATTCATATATATCACGCAAGAAAAATTTTCTTATAAAAGACGCAATTGTAGTTTTTCTTTCTATTCCTGTCATATATGCACTGTGGGCTCCAGTTGATCTCTTGCAGTTTCAAGAGCGGGTGCCAAGTCGTTTTAGGACTAGCATATATATGATGCGCGACTCGTATATTCCACACGGATTAAAAACTTACCCTTCCTCTGAACAGAAATTTATCCAAAGAGTCAGAGAAATTGTTGGCGATTCGGTTGTGCTCAATAATCCGTTTGATGGCTCGTCACTTGCTTATGCAATAAACGGATTAAATGTTTACTACAAGTTTAAATATACTGAAAACGAGACACCTGAAAGTAGACTAATTAGAGAGAGACTTAATCGTATATTTTATGAGAAAGAGGTGCGAGACGCTGTTCGTTACGTTGGTGCTCAGTATTTTGTTCGTTTAAATATGTATCCAGATGATCAGTTCCCAACTATGCCTAGAGTTCAAGAAATGTGGTCTGGCCTTAATATTGACAATTTGGTTCCAGGATTTGAGCTGGTTCTTGAAGAGGGGTCATATAAACTTTATAGAATCACAGCAATTGATGGGGAGTAATTTTGAAAGGCATTATTCTTGCAGGAGGTAGCGGTACCAGGCTTTATCCCCTGACAACTGTTACATCTAAACAGCTTCTACCTGTGTATGACAAGCCGATGATTTACTATCCACTGTCAACGCTTATGCTTGCAGGTATTAGAGATATTTTGGTTATCTCTACGCCACGCGATCTTCCAAATTTTAAGAAACTTTTAGGTGAAGGTTCTGATTTTGGTATCTCTATCAGCTATGCTGAACAGCCTTCTCCTGATGGATTGGCTCAGGCTTTTGTTATTGGTAAAGAGTTTATTGGTGATGATGCGGCAGCTTTGATTCTTGGAGACAACATCTTCTTTGGAAACGGTCTTTCGGGACTTGTAAGAAAAGCTGCTCAGCAGGCTCAGACTGCTGGTCGCGCTACCGTTTTTGGCTACCACGTGGATGACCCAGAGCGCTTTGGTGTTGTTGAGTTTGATAAGAATTACAACGCTATTTCAATTGAAGAAAAGCCAGCTCACCCAAAGTCTAACTACGCGGTCACTGGACTTTATTTCTATGATCAGCGTGTTACTGAGCTGGTAAAGCAAGTTCAGCCAAGCGCTCGTGGAGAGTATGAAATCACTGACCTTAATCGACTCTATCTTGATGATGGCACGCTCGACGTTGTTACTCTTGGCCGCGGTTTTGCATGGCTTGATACGGGAACTATGGAGTCTCTCTTTGAAGCATCAACCTTTGTCCGTACTGTTGAGACGGCTCAAGGTTTACCTGTAAGCGTTCCAGAAGAAATTGCTTTTGAGAACGGCTGGATTGACAGTTCAAAACTCATCGAATGTGCAGAACGCTACGGTAAATCTACGTATGGTGAGCACCTTAAGAGTGTTGCAGAGGGACGTATTCTTCCTTCTGGAAAGGGAGAGTAGTATGCACGTTCTTATTACCGGTGCGCACGGCCAGCTAGGCAACGAGCTCAAATGTCTTTTTGAGTCCGGTGTCTCTGAGATTGGCCCAATTCCAGAGGTTTTTGTTGAACCAGATGTTGATTATACCGACGCAGGCGAGCTTGACATCACTAGCGCTGAGTCAGTTAATACATGGTTTGACCAGCATGAACACTATGACGTTGTTATTAACTGTGCTGCCGCAACAAATGTAGATGGTTGCGAGAGCAATTTTGAGATGGCGTTTGCGGTAAATGCGCTTGGTCCTATGAATCTTGCACGAGCTTGCAGCTCTACACAAACAAAGCTTGTTCAGGTATCTACTGATTACGTCTTTAGTGGTAAAGAAAGCTCTCCTCGTACAGAGGAAGACGCTCCTTATCCTGTTTCTGCGTATGGTCGTTCAAAATTAGCGGGAGAAGGACTTGCACTTGCAGCAAATCCACAAACATTTGTGGTGAGAACTGCATGGCTTTACGGTTATGTTGGCAAGAACTTTGTGGCAACCATGCGTGCCCTTGGTGCAAAGTATCCAGAGATTAGTGTTGTTGATGATCAGGTAGGAAATCCTACCAGCGCAAATGATTTGGCACACACAATCTTGTGCATTGCGTCCACTGAGAACTATGGCATATACCACGCAACCAACGAGGGAACGTGTTCGTGGGCTGATTTTGCTGAGGCTATTATGGTTGGTAGCAATCTTGACTGTAAAGTTACCAGGGTAACTTCTGCTCAGTGGAAAGAGACGCACCCAGAAAGTGCTTCTCGCCCTGCGTATTCATCTTTGGTAAACGGTCATCTTGAGAGTACCATTGGAAATTGTATGAGGCCTTGGCAGGAGGCTCTTGCAACATATCTTTCAAAGGTAGAAAGAGGTTAGTGTGAAGACCTATTTAGTAACTGGTGGAGCTGGATTTATTGGATCTAACTTTATCCACTACATGCTTAGAAGAAATCAGGATATTCATATTTTGAATGTGGATGCTCTGACGTATGCAGGTAACCTTGAGAACCTTTCGGAATATGATCAGGATCCTCGCTATACCTTCGCTCACGTAGATATTAGGGATAAAGAGGCTCTAACACAGCTATTTGAGACCCATCATCCTGATTACGTTGTTAACTTTGCAGCAGAGAGCCACGTAGACCGTTCTATTGAAGATCCGGGTGCCTTTGCTGACACTAACGTTATGGGTACTGTTGCACTCCTGAGCGTTGCAGAATCTTTCTGGAATGATGGCCAGGGTTCTTATGGAGACCACAGATACCTGCAGGTTTCTACTGATGAGGTTTACGGCTCTCTGCCACTTGATGATCCAGAGGCATTCTTCCGTGAGAACACACCTTTGAGTCCACACAGCCCCTACTCTGCATCTAAGGCTTCTGCAGATATGTTTGTAAAGGCCTGGCATGATACGTACGGATTCCCAGCAGTAATCACTCGTTGTTCTAACAACTACGGCCCCTATCAGTTCCCTGAGAAGCTCATTCCTTTGATGATCGAGAATTGCTTGGAACACAAGGCACTTCCAGTTTATGGTGACGGACTCAATGTTCGTGACTGGCTCTATGTTGATGACCACTGCAAGGCAATTGCTATGGTTCTTGAGGGCGGCAAGCTGGGCGAGGTTTATAACGTTGGCGGTCATAACGAGCGCAATAACCTCTACATTGTTAAGCGCATCATTAGTGAAGTTGCAAGAATCACTGGTGATACTCAGATTACTGAGGATTTGATTTCTTACGTTACTGATCGTAAGGGTCATGACCGCCGTTACGGTATTGCACCAGATAAGATTAAAGAAGAGCTTGGCTGGTATCCAGAGACTCCATTTGAAGAGGGAATTGTTACCACTATTAACTGGTATCTGGAGAACCGCAAGTGGGTTAAGAATGTAGTTTCTGGTGACTATCAGGACTACTACAAGAAAATGTACGAAGGTCGATAATGCGCACATACGATACAGAGACGCTCAAACATCTTCAGCAAGTTGAGCTGATGATTTTAAAGGACTTCGTTGATACCTGTGAGGCCAATAACATCCGTTATTTTGGCTTTGGAGGCACTGCTATTGGCGCTCTTCGTCACAAGGGATTTATTCCTTGGGATGATGATATTGATGTCTGTCTTCCTGCAGAAGACTTCAACAAACTTTTAGATATCTATGATAAAGAGTGGCCAGAAAAGTATTCAATCATGAATACTGAGAGGGACATCAACTATCCATTCCCAACCACTCGCATTATGCTCAAAGGTACACAGTTTTGTGAAGAAGCACTTGCTCCACTTCCGCTTGATCTTGGTATTTTCCTGGATGTCTACTGCTTTGATAACGTTTCAGATGACGAGAAAGAATATAAGAAGCAGGCATTTGATGCGTGGTTCTGGTCACATATGCGCATTTTAGTTGACGTTCCTCGTCCTGTTATTTTGGCCGACGGTATCAAAGGAAAGCTCTTAAAAGCAGCGGTTACTATGGGTAGGGGAGTTTGTAAACTGCTGCATCTCTCTACTCAGAAAATGTATGAGCGTGAGCAGGAAGCCCGTAACCGCTTTGCTCATGTTAAGACAAAAAGAATTGCCTATCTTCACGATACCGATAGGTTTGTAAACACCTATCCAGTTGATGAAGTTTTTCCTGTTGATAAGCTTGACTTTGACGGAATTCAAGTAGCGTTCCCTAACCAAAATGATAAATTCCTTAGGATGCTTTACGGCGATTATATGCAGATGCCTCCAGTTGAGAAGCGTAAAAACCACTATCCAGCGCGTTTGGATTTTGGTCCCTACTAGGCTCTTCTCGCTTGTAAAGCAATACATAAAAGGTAAAACGGCATCTCTTGCCGTTTTTTTTGTTAGATTGGCAGTCTTTGACAATCCTCTAATCTTATTATGTTCAAAATATGTTTACACTTGTATAAATTTGAACAAATGAGTATTATTACTAGAGTAAATTGGTTCAACAGTTTATTCATACAGTTAATTGGTCTTCATTTGGAGGAACCGTGGCACTGACAAAGAACGTTTTTTCCGTACTTAAAACCATTGCTCAGTCTAACGAGAAGCTCAATCAAAGGCAGCTTGCAGAACATACAGACCTTTCCCTTGGATCTGTTAACTCAGCAGTCAAAACACTGGAGGATCAGGGTCTTATTGACGATAGTCTAATTACTCCAAAGGGCCTCGAAGCTCTGAAGCCTTACGAGGTCAAGAATGCCATTATTATGGCAGCTGGTCTGTCTTCTCGCTTTGCACCAATCTCTTATGAGAAGCCAAAGGGTGTCTTGAAGGTTCGCGGAGAAGTTCTCATTGAGCGCCAGATCCATCAGCTTATGGAGGCTGGCATTACCGATATCACTGTAGTTGTTGGCTACAAGAAGGAGTACTTCTTCTACCTGGAGGAGAAGTATGGCGTCAAGATTGTGGTTAACCCAGACTATGCAACCAGAAACAACAATTCCACGCTTTGGTATGTAAAAGACCAGCTTGATAATACCTATATCTGCTCCTCTGATGATTACTTTACCCAGAATCCATTTGAGCACTATGTCTATGAGGCTTATTACTCAGCAACATATGTCGCGGGAGAGACCGACGAGTGGTGTCTTAAAGAGGGCCGTGGCGATCGTATTACCGGCGTAGAAATTGGCGGTTCAAATTCCTGGATTATGCTGGGCCACGTTTATTTTGACAGGCAATTCTCAAAGAAGTTTGTAGACATTCTTGAGGCAGTTTATGACAAGCCAGAGACTGTTGATATGCTCTGGGAAGAGATTTACGTCCGTCACATCAAAGAGCTTTCCATGACCATTAGAAAGTATCCTGACGGCGTAATCTATGAGTTTGATTCTCTTGATGAGCTTCGTCAGTTTGACCCGGCATTTATTGAGAACATCGACTCAGAGATTTTTGACAACATTGTTTCGGTGCTTCATTGCCAGAAGAAGGATATTCATGGTTTCTATCCTCTAAAACAGGGACTTACTAACCTGTCTGCTCACTTTATTGTGGGATATGGTGATGATGCTCAGGAGTATGTCTATAGACATCCTGGTGTTGGTACCGAGAAACTTGTTGATCGCGCAGCTGAAGAGGCCGGTCTTCGACTTGCCCGTGAGCTTGGCCTAGATAGCACCTTTATTTATGAGGACCAAAAAGAGGGTTGGAAGATTTCTAAGTTTGTAAAGAATGCTCAGAACCTTGATCCTCATAATCCTGAGCAGCTCAAGCGTGCAATGGAGATGGGCCATAAGCTGCATCATAGTGGTGCTTCACTTGATCGCTCCTTTGACTTTGTTAACGAGGGACTTAATTATGAGAAGCTCCTGCTAGAAGAGGGTCCTATTGAGATTCCTGGCTATTATGAGCTTCGCGAGAAGGTCCTGCGCTTGAAAAAGCATGCAGATGCTGATCAGTATCCCGTTGTTATTTCTCACAATGATTTCTTCTATCTGAATTTCTTGATTGATGAGGGCGGTAACTACAGCCTTATTGACTGGGAATACGCAGGTATGTCTGATGAGGCAAATGACTTTGGTACCTTTACGGTTTGTTGTGAGCTTACTGACGATGAAGCAAATGCAGCTATTGATTATTACTTTGGAAAAGAGGCTACTTTTGAACAGCGCAGACACTTCTGGAGCTATGTAGTCTTCGCCGGTTGGTGCTGGTACCTCTGGTCCCTGGTTAAGGAAGCAGAGGGCGAGAACGTAGGCGAGTGGTTCTTCATTTACTATCGCTATGCTGCAAACAATATCGACCGCGTACTTTCTTGGTACGAAGAGACCCAGAACTAAGAGCAAAGGGGAAACAATGCAATATGGTTTATTAAGCGGCATTCTGTGGGCAGTTGATACCGTTATACTTGGCGTTGCTCTTGGTATGAGTCCTTATGTTGATTCCGCTCAGGCATCCTTTGCCAGTGCATTTATGCATGACTTTTTTGCTGCGGCTATTCTTCTTGTCATGATGGGACGTAAGGGTAGGCTGAGGGATACCCTTGAAGCTGCAAAAACTAAGAGCGGTCGTGTTGTTATGTTGGGTGCTCTTTTAGGCGGACCAATTGGCATGAGCGGTTATCTTGCCGCAATTAATGCTATTGGACCTGGTTATACTGCTGCTATTTCAGCTTTTTATCCAGCCGTTGGCTCGCTTTTAGCATGGCTTTTGCTTAAAGAAAAAATGAATTTGAAGCAGGTTATTGCCCTTATTGTTGCTCTTGTAGGCGTTATGGTCATTGGTGTATCAACTGCTGCAGGAGAGGGTAATGGAAACGTTCTTGTTGGAATCTTAGGCGTTGTAGCTTGTGTCTTTGGTTGGGGTTCCGAGGCAGTTATTTTGGCTTGGGGTATGCAAGACGATGCTGTTGATAATGAGACTGCTCTTCAGATAAGGGAAACCACCTCTGCGTTTGCTTATGGTCTTATTATCCTGCCTCTCGCAGGCTCTGTAGAGTTTGCAAGCCAGGTTGCAGTAACTCCTGCTAACGGTGTTGTCTTCATCGCAGCACTTGCAGGTACTGCTTCGTATCTCTTCTACTACAAAGCTATTGACGCTATTGGCGCTTCTCGCGGTATGGCCTTGAACATTTCTTATTCTGCCTGGTCAGTCATTTTTGCCGCACTTGCAGGTATTATTTTGCCAGCAATTATGCCAGAAGCAATTCCATCTCCTTTGACGGTGATTTGCTGCATTGTCATTATTGTGGGAACGGTTCTTTCGGCTACTCCAGACTGGAACGAACTGCTCAAGAGAGATTAATTTGTTGCTGTAATTTTAGGTGCTCTACTAGGTGTCTTTACAAAAAGCGAGCCATTCTGCGATAAGAACGGCTCGCTTTTGTATGCCTAAGGTTGGAAACTGCGTTTGCAAGGACTATTTATCGGAAGTGAGTCTCCAGTTATTTCCCGTCAAACTCCAGGTGGTAAAGTCAGTTGCGTCACCATTGATGACAAACTCTCTAAGCTCTGCATCACGGTTATTCTCGGTAATAGTTTCAATGTAGTAGCGAGGACGAGTCTCACCCTCATAGGACTCATCAAGAGGAGTGGTATACCTGGAGAGCATCTGAGGATCTGCACCCATATCCTTAAGTGTTTGAGCCAAGATATCGTAGTGCCAAACAGGAGCATCTGAGACCTGCATAGGCTGAGCTGCGGCTTCCGCGCTCTGACCGGCAGGTTTATAGAAAATTGCTGGAGCAGAAGTCTCTGTAATGTCGTTTGGTGTTAGATACCAACGACCATGATCAGCGGTCACAATAATAGAGGTATTTTCATAGAGACCAAGGCGTTTTAGCTCTTCAATATAAGCATCTACGATTTTCCAAGCACCGCGTGTCTGCTCGATCTCATTTTCTTCGCTTGGATCTTTAGGGTGCTCAAGGTTCCTATTAAGGATGAAAGGACCATGAGAGCCCATAAGATGAATGAAGCGGAAACTTCCCGTATCGTTTTCATCATGAACAGACAAACCATAGTGCTGGAGTTCTTGGTAATACTTAAGATCGTCTTCGTTATAGCGCTGAGAAGACATGTCAACCTCATCATACGTAAATTTCCTCATCATACGCATGTTAAGGTCCTCGGTGTAATACCAGAATCGAGGCTTAATTACCCAAGGCATATCTCTGCAGAAAGCCGTCTTATAAAGAATACGCAGCGCATCAAGAACGTTGAGCTGATTCTCTGAACCACGACCGCGAAGCTCGTGATAGTTGATAGTGCGGTTGTGCATATAGTCGGTATAAATTGAATTGAAGTTATCGGTATACAGACCAACGGAATAGCCAAGTTTGTTGATGTCATCTAGATAATGGCTGTTATCTGCCCAACCATTAACAAAGTCACCAAATGACTGGCCAGGTTGCAGACGATTTTCAAAGACAAGGGAAGGAATGCCATAGCGTGTTGGAATCATTGAACCAGCGGAATTTCTGTACCAGGTAAAGCCTGTCATATGAGTAAATGTCTCGGGATATTCGTTATAGAGTTGCTGTACAAAGGCAGTATCGGTGGTGTCCAGGACAAACACCACGACGTTCTTCTTGGAAGAAACGTTAAAGAGACCATCTCTTGTTGCATAAATTTGCTGAGATTCTCTTGTGTTTACATCTGTAAAAGCTGCTACAGCTGGTCCCCACAGACTTGCAACGCCTACTGCCTGGACAATGATAAGCGCTGTTGCGGTTACCAGAAGACCAGTTCGGAGCTGGCGTGCTTTTAGGAGCGAGAAGGACACTGCGGCTGCAATGATTGCTAGCCAGATGAGGCCGGAGACAATCATTTGGGTTGTGAAGTTGGACCAAATAACCTCGTGACCGTCTGCAAGTGGCATACCACCGTTCAAGAATACTGCCTGAACGTATGACGCCACACCGATGGCCCCCACAAATGCAACGGCAACGTTAAACACGCGCTTACGCAGGAGTGAAAGAGCTGCGGTAGAAATTAGCGTTAGCAAAAGCCCAGATAAAAATACAGGACCTGCTACATCATTAAGACTAAATGATAAATCCTTTGCATTGCTTGCTACCAACTCAAGTGGGGCTACAACCAAGATGGTAAAGACAGTAAAGAAAGAAACAAGAAATGCAACACCAATACGACCTTTAGGTTTGAGGGTGCCCTCTTTTTGTTCTTTGAGACGAACAGCTTCTGCTGCAAGGATTTCTTTCATCTGAGCGTTTGCAGCTTCAGCACCTTTGGTGTCAACCTTGTGTACTTTGCCTTCGACAATCTTATTGGCGTTCTCATCAATCTTAAGGATGCGGAAGAGCACCTTACGAGAACGCCTAAACGCAACGCCAAGCACTGCAGAGAGTGCAACTACAACTGCTGCCAGTGCCTGGATGGTGTAGGTCATAACCGATGGGTCAACGTAAGCCTGAGCTGTTGCTGGTAGAAGTGCCCACCAAACCAGAGTCAACACAAGTGTGTAGAGCAAGCCATGGATGATGAATAAAAATTTATTGGCTGACGATGTGGTCATGGTCAATGAAACCCCTTGTATAAGTGAAATAGATTTAACAGAGCTTATTTTATCTTTTTATCAAAAAGAAACTCGCAACAAGATGCCAATAATGCTTGTATATTGTTGTCTTAATTCTATCATCGCTAGTTGTTACTTTTTTGTCCGCTCTTATAGGCCATGTTAATGAGCTTGGCCACAGGAGCTGGCCAAAACTTCTTGAGCATCTCCAGATCTTCTTGTTCACGACGGTTATCGTGAATAAGGTGGCTGGTTTCAGAGTCTTCATGGATTCGGTGAAGCATCAACACACGGGTGTCGTACAAGAAATCACCCTCACGCTTACTAATTACTTCCCATGCTTCCCAGTCTAAATTAGAGCCAAATCCAGCTTTGAAAACAGGGACGTCAAGATTGGGAAGAACCAATGTGGTGCTTGGGCAACAAATGGCGCAACCCAGCTCAAGCGCGCGACGTTTAGCCCATGCCTTACCTGTATTTTCTGGCTTTGAGAGCGAGTACAAGAGACGACGCTTTACCTTAAGCAGTCGATTTTCAAGAACCTCCTCGCCGTCACGTAGTTCGCCGTAATTGGTGAAGTAAATCAGTGGGCGAGAAGAACTATTTACACGCTCAAGCATGTATTCTGCATAGTTTGGTTTATAGAGGTCATCTTGATGAGCGATGGTAACCAGAGGAGTTGTGCAAACGCTGACGGCAAAGTTCCAGTCACCAGCGATGCCTCCTGGACCAGGATTGACGTGCATAGGAATGTTGTACTTCTCGCAAAGAGATTGAATGAGTTCATTTGGTGTTGAAGTAGCCAAAAGAATATTCGTAGACAGTGTTTGCTCCTTGAGCGAGAGAATGCATTCTTCTAGATAGGGACTCTCGCCATAAGCACAGACAGCAAACGTGTGATCCTGAGGTGTATACATTGCTACATCCAATCGATTAGCTCCGATGTCTAGTATTATAAGAATGTTATCGGACGATGGCGAATGGGAGCCTTTGTGGAGTCTGACGGATATAAGACATACGAGAACCCCGATGAGCTAAGAAAGATCCAGATTCTTTCTACGCTTTTGATGGATGAGCTTGACCGCGTCTGCACGGAGCTTGGCATTTCGTATCAGGCGTACGGCGGAACAGCTATTGGCGCTGTGAGACACAAAGGCTTTATTCCCTGGGATGATGACGTAGATATCTCGATGTTCCGCGAGGATTATGAGATTTTTTTGGAGAAAGCACCTGCGCTTCTTCGACCAGATTTTTGCATTCAAAACGGCAGGACGAACAATTACTTTCCTGCAGTAAATACAAACCTTTCTTTAAAGGGAACAGTGTGTGTTCCTGATGAGTTTATGACCTGCCCCTTTACGTACGCTATTTCTATTGGCATTTTTCCCTTTGATAAGATTCCTGCAGATCCTAAGACGCTTGCCAAGATTAAGCGTCAGACATGGTTCTGGGGTCGTCTGAACTTCCTTCTGGTTACTCCAACTCCACGCGTGCCGTTGACTGGCTGGAAGAAGAAAGTTGCTCTTGCGGGATGTTTTGTCATTCACCATACCTTGAAGCTCTTTAGGGTTTCATCCGCGCTGATTCAGCGTAAGTGGGATGAGGCAGCTCGTACTGCGGAGGGCGAGAATACCAATCATTACGCCAGTTTTGTTGAACCTGATCCAGAGAACTGGTCTATGGATAAAGAGGATGTATTTCCTATGGTTCGTGTTCCTTTTGAGGACATTACTACTACGCTTCCTAAGGAATACGACAAGCTCTTAACCAGAGGATATGGTAATTACATGCAGCTTCCTCCAGAAAAGGATAGAAAGAATCACCATCCTGGCGCGCTTGATTTTGGTAAGTGGAAAGATGTGGATGTTACCAAGGGAAGTCGTCAGGCATTTGAAGATTTTGGCCAGAAAAGCTAATTATGACTATTGATACTTCTGCGGAACAGCTTAAGAAAAACTACTTCTGGAATACGCTTGGTTCTTTGATGAACGCGGCTTCAACGGTACTTATGTTGATGGTGGTCACGCGTACCATGGGAGCTGCTGCCGGTGGTGTCTTCTCGCTTGCGTATGCTGTGGCTCAGCAGCTTATGGTCATTGGTCACTTTGAAATCAGAACGTACCAGGTCACCGACACAGAAGAAGTGTTCTCGTTTGGTGTGTATCTTGCGTCACGAATCATCACAACTGGTTTGATGATTGCGGGAATCATTATTTTTACCCTGCAGTCCCAGGGATGGAGCTACGAGGGAGTGTTATATGCCCTCATTGCTTCGCTTCGTTTATTTGACGTTGTAGAAGATGTTTTCCACGGCATGTTCCAACAACATGGTCGTTTAGATATTGCCGGCAGAGCGTTCTTTTACCGCGTGCTTGCAACCGTTGTTGGCTTTGCAGTAGGCGTGCTTCTTACAAAGAACTTGCTTGTTGGTGCGGCTCTTTCTTTTATTGCATCGCTGGTAGTTATGATTGCGCTTGTTATTCCTCCTACTAAGCAGATGGCAACGCTTAAGCCCACCTTTGACGTTAAGCAAATTACAAAGCTCTTGGTTACCACCGCTCCATTATTTGCTGGCTCATTCTTGCTGACATACGTTGTTGGCGCTCCTCGCTATGCACTGGGCGCTTTGAGCAATCAGGCGCTTCTTACGTTCTTTACCGCATTAGCCATGCCTGCTATGGTTATCAATCTTTTAAGTAACTTTGTCTTTAAGCCGCTGCTTACTCAGATGGCTGAATATTGGAATAATCAGCAAGACAAGCAGTTTGTGGGCCTGATCCTTAAGGGTTTTGCCGTAGTTGCTTTAGCTACTGTTGTTTCTATGGCGCTGGCTTGGCCGCTAGGAGCTCCAGTTCTTGGACTTTTGTACGGCCTTGATTTTGAACCGTATAAGTTAGAGCTTTTGATGCTGCTCTTTGGTGGCTTGCTTAATGCTTTAACGGTTATCTTGTACTACGCGGTAGTAACCATGCGTAAGCAGGTTGCGGTGTTTGTGAGCTATGCTGCAGGTGCAGGTTTTGCTGCGCTTACAGGAGGATGGTTTGTAGGCAGCTTTGGCATTATGGGAGCTTGCATTCTATACGATGCCTCGCTTGCAATTCTCGCTCTGGTATTTGGCATTTTTTGCTTCTTGGGATTTAAAGACCAAAAGAAAAAGTCCGCTGCGTAAGCGGACTTTTTAAATAAAACGTAGGTAGATGACCGTGCTGCCAGAGGACCGACGTGTCGTTTACACGCGCGTACGCTGGTTAAGATCAGTTACAAAATCAAGGTTTTTCTCGTCACGTGCATCTTTATCGCGTAGGGCAAGCTCGCCTGAAAGCTGTTCAACCTTAAAAGTAAGCTTAGAAATTGCACAGGACTGATGGAAAATCCTAATAAGCATCAGCACAATAACAAGTAGCATGACAAAGTTTGCAGGGCTCATAAAACCAAACAGGCCCGAGAAGAAATAGGCAAGCTGAGGGATAAGCGCAAACAAAACAAGGATTCCTGCAGAAACAACCCAATAGACAGAGTCGGAGATGCGAATCTTTGATTTGCGGACGCTATTGATGACAATGCCCATGGCAAATAGGGCGCCAATAAGCAGCAGAATTCTCAGAACTAAAGTCATGGTGTCACCTTATCTAAACCACTGGAAGAGCAAAAGCGAGAGGCACGTGCGAGCCATGTACATAATTGAGTTATAGAAGCTCAAGTAGGACTCGCCACCTTGACGCTCACGCATCTCAGTTTCAATCTCGACAACCTTAGCTCCTCGACGCATCAGCAACGAGATAGTGTCTGGCTCGGGGGAGAAATCAAAGGAGCGCGCATACGTTTCAATAAGACCACGATCGTACATACGCATGCCTGAGGTAGGGTCAGTAATGGTTTGACCAGTGCTTGTCTTGATAAGCCAAGAAATCAGCTTGGAGCCAATCTCTCGAGGAGAGTTTCCGCGAGCCTTGGTGACAAAGCGAGAAGCAATGACGATATTTGCTCCCTCGTTTACCATTGCTTGAGCCATAGGAGCAATGTACTCAGGCCTGTGCTGACCATCGGAGTCAAACTGCACCACAGCGTCATAACCATGTTCTTTGGCGTAGCGCATACCAGCTCTAAAGCCTGCGGAAAGACCTCCGTTAACTGGCAAATTGAGGTAGTTAAATCCACGCTCTTTACAGATATCCAGTGTGCGGTCAGCGGAGCCATCGTTGATTATGATGTAATCAACTTGAGGAGCTACCTGGCACAACTCTGTAATAGTTGAAGCAATGCAGGCTTCTTCGTTGTAAGCGGGAACGACTGCAAGAATTCTCACGAGCATCCTTTGAATTGCAAATTACACGTTAACTGCATGAATATCATAGCTCAAAAGCTGAATTAAACTTGACTCGTATATAGTAGATTACCTAAAGAAATCGAAAGGTGAACGCTATGGAGTTTCCAAAAGAGCTTAAAAACCCTACTCAATCGGGCAATTTTACGTTTTATGACACCTCGATTGAAGGTGTAAAGGTTGTGGACGTAAAGCTGTATGGTGATGCTCGTGGTGGCTTTATGGAAACCTACCGTGAAGAAAACTTTGTTGCTGGCGGCATTGATGCTTCGTTTGTACAGGACAATCAGTCCTCATCCGTTCAAGGTGTGCTCCGGGGTCTTCACTTCCAGATTGAGCATCCACAGGCAAAGCTTGTGCGCGTAATCTCCGGCACTGTCTTTGACGTTGCTGTTGACCTGCGAGAGGGAAGTCCAACTTGGGGCCAGTGGGAAGGCGTTGTCCTGTCCGCTGAGAACCGCAGGCAGTTCTTTGTTCCTCGCGGCTTTGCCCACGGCTTTTTGGTCCTCTCAGAGACCGCTGAGTTCTGCTACAAGTGCGATGACATCTATCATCCAGGTGATGAGGGTGGCATCATGTGGAACGATCCAGAGCTTGGCATTGAGTGGCCAGCATTTCTTGGCGAGAAGACCTTAGATCCAGCAAAGGTCATTCTTTCCGACAAAGATAAGATTCATCCAGCACTTTCCTCACTTAAGAAGTAGTAAGCGCTGAAGGCAAGTTAGGTAGTATGAACGAACGTAATCGTCGTGAGCGAGAATCCACAGCTCACGAGCTAAATCGCATGAACGAGCCAGAGTGGACAGAGGAAGCTTCTGATAAAGAGCTCCCAACTCAGCCGCTTCCTCGTGCAACCCAGATGGAACTTCTCGCCCCAGCGGGAGGTCCTGCTCCATTTACCGCAGCTCTTGCTGGTGGTGCAGATGCTATTTACTGCGGCTTGGGCAACAACTTCAACGCCCGCCGCGGTGCGGACAACTTTGACGACGAGTCGTTTGCGCGTGCGTGCAGACAGGCTCATCTAGCTGGCGCTCGCGTATACGTCACCGTGAACGTTGTTGTTAAGTGGGACGAAATGCAGCGTGTTTTGCGCTTGATTCGTCGCGCGTGGATTCTTGGTGCAGATGCTTTTATCATCCAGGACTGGGGCCTTATGGCTCAGGTAAGAAAGACCTGGCCAGAGATTGAATGCCACGTATCAACGCAGGCAAACATCCACGATACGCGCGGTGTTGCTGCTTGTAAAAAGCTTGGCGTGGGCCGCGTTACCTTGTCCAGAGAGCTTACGAAAGAAGAAATTTCTACCATTTCTAAGCTTGGTGTTGAGCTGGAATGTTTTGGTCACGGTGCCCTGTGCTTTTGCTATTCGGGCATCTGCCACATGTCATCTATGCGTGGAGACCGCTCTGCTAACCGCGGAGCTTGCGCGCAGCCGTGCCGTCTGCCCTATGAGCTGCTCAACTCTAAGCATGAAGTTGTCTCGATGGGTGGCATTGATAGACTGCTCTGCCCTAAGGATTACTGCACTATTGATGACGTGCCCGATATGATTGAGGCGGGCGTTGGCTCGCTTAAGATTGAAGGCCGCATGAAGGCGCCTGAGTACGTGTACTCGGTGGTGTCTTCGTATCGTCAGGCAATTGATGCTGCCGAGAAGGGCGTGGACAACCAAGCCGATGTGGCGCGCCGCCACCGCTTGCTCAAGCGCTCATTTAACCGCGGCCTGACCAACGCGTACCTGCATGGCACCGCTGGTAACGAGATGATGAGCTACGAGCGCTCCAACAACCGCGGTGAGATTGTTGGTGAGGTAACCGGCGGACGTCCACTTGAGGATGCTCTTGAGCGCAAGAGTGGTCTGAATGGTGGCCGTGTTAAGCTGCGCCGCTACAAGCAGGCAGATGTTGATCTTATTGCACACGCGCCTATTGGCAAGAACGACTTGCTTGAGATTAGGCCGCTCGATGAGCCTGACAAGTTCCTGACCGCTCTTTGTCCTATTGATGTTGAGCCTGGTCAGACAGTTACCGTGCGCACTTCTCGCGTTATGCAGACCGGATCTACGGTACGTATTATCCGCTCTGAAGCGGCGCGCGTAGCTGCTGAGCAGATTTCTTCACTGGAGTATCCTCGCAAACGTGCCGTTGACGTGGCTATTATTGCCCGCATTGGCCAGCCCTTTACGGTGACGCTCTCTACCGCAGATGGCGTTGCACGTGCGTCTGCTGAGGGCTTTGTGGTGGAGGAGGCCCGCACTAAGGCGGTAACCTCTGACGAGCTCATTGAGCACGTTGGACGCATGGGAACCTCTCCATTTGAGGCGGTAAGCTTTGACGTCCAGATGGATGACGCCTGCGGCATGAGCTTTAGTGCCGTTCACAAGGTCCGCGCTGCAGCATGTGAGCAGCTCGAGGCTGCGCTTCTTGAGAAGTACCAGGACCGCGAGCAGAAGATTGCTCCGCTTTCTCGTCTTGCCTATCAAAAGGAGCGAGAAGCCCAGGACAAAGAGAAGCTTTTTGTCTTTGATGAGGTGGCTGCAAAGACAAATGCGTCGCAGGCAGAGGTTTGTGTTCTAGTTGAGTCTCCAGAGCAGGCACGTGTTGCGCTCAAGGCGGGAGCAAATCGTCTGTATGCAACTACCGATGCGCTCGCAGAGACTTCGTGGCCAGAAGATCTTCTCGCCAAGGTAACCCCATGGCTTGATGAGGTATGTCGCGAGATTGACCACAATCGCCTGGATCCCTACGTTGCTGCAGGTAAGCCGATTGCCGTGGGAAACATCTCCGAGCTGGCGCTGGCTGTTGAGCGCGGAGCCATCCCTGAGGTGCGCGAGTGTATTCCAGTCCACAACGACTACGCTTTGCAGGCGCTTGCCGACATGGGTGCAGAAGGCGTCTGGCTCAACTCCGAGCTTACCCTTCAAGAGATCTGCCACATGGCGAGAAACGCCTCGATTCCTGTGGGTTATATGGTCAGCGGCCGTATTCGTACCATGACAACTGAGCACTGTATTTTGATGTCTACGGGCAAGTGTATCCACGATTGCGATGCCTGTAAGCTGCGTCTTGAGGAGCATACGCTTAGAGGTATTGATAACGATTACATGCCCGTAAGGACTGACAGACATGGTCGCTCCAAGATTTGGAGCCCTAAGCTCTTTGACGGCGTGCCAGAGATGGCCGAGATGCTGTCTTGTGGTGTGAAGCGCTTCATGGTGGACGCAACACTTTTGAGCGCGGAGCAGACAAGAGAGGCTACCTCTCGTGTAGCTGCGGCGATTGCGGCGACAGCGTCGGGTGCATCATTGCCTGCACGTCTCAAAGATGCTTCAGTTGGACATCTTTTCTCGCCAATTGGATAGTGCAGAAATAAGTTTGGAATTTTGGGTAGGATACCCATGTTGTAAGTTATGGGCGCATCCGCGCTTGAAGAGTTTGAATAGGAGCAAACATGGCCATTAATCGTGACCTTTTGAATGCAACCCTTGATGTTATTCGTCAGAGCCTTCAGACCGATGGCGGCGACGTTGAGCTTATTGATGTAAGCGATGACGGCACCGTTACGCTTGAGATGACTGGTTCTTGCGCTGGCTGCCCAATGTCTGCATACGACATGTCTGAGGGTATTGAGCGCATCCTGATTGAGCACGTTCCTGGTGTAAAGCGCGTTCAGCCTGCAATGCTGTAAGTTATCGCTCGGCGTCAAAAGTGAACATTTGACGCTTATCGGTTGTGAGCTTCATGCGCATAAACGTGTTTTTTATGCAGAGAAGTTGTGGTGAACCATAATTGACCTGCGTAATTACAAAATTTATATATCACGCCCCTCACATTATTGTGTAGGGCGTGATATTTTATATAAATGGATAATTAGTTTTTCTGACCATACATTTGTATGACGTAAGAAAGGTGGACGTTGTGGTTCTTTCTGATTGCGACATTAAAGCCGAGATTTCTGCTGGTCGTATCGTTATTGAGCCTCTGTGTGAGCAGAATGTACAGCCTGCATCAGTTGATGTATGTCTTGGCTCAAACTTTAGAATTTTCCGCAATTCTACGCACACCTCAATTGATCCACTTGTAGCTCAAGAGGGTCTTACTGAGTCAATTGATGTTCCTGAGGGAGAAGTTTTTGTTCTTCACCCTGGTCAGTTTGCGCTTGGTACTACGTTTGAGCGCATTGCTATTCCTGACGATATCCTTGGCAAACTTGAAGGTAAGTCTACCTTGGGTCGCTTAGGTCTTATGATTCACTCAACTGCAGGTTATGTTGATCCAGGTTGGGACGGAGAGCTCACATTGGAGCTTTCTAATGTTGCTAACCTTCCAATCATTTTGCATCCTGGCATGAGGATTGGTCAGCTTTCCTTTGAGCGTATGAGCTCTCCTGTTGAGCGTCCTTATGGCTGCAAAGATCTTGGCAGCCATTATCAGGGTCAGCGCGGAGCAACTCCTTCGCATGTTCTTTCAAAGTAGTTTAGTAAGTAGGACGTATTGTGTGGCTTGATGCTTTCTATCATTCATTAAACCCAGTAGCACTTTCTCTGGGTCCGCTGTCTATCAGATGGTATGGTCTGGCATATCTTGTAGGCTTTGTGCTTGCTGGCGTAGTTATGTATAGAACTGCTCAGCGCTGGAAACTTAACGTTACCCTTGATGACGTACTTAATTTGATGGTTGGCATTTCGTTTGGCGTTATTGTTGGTGCTCGTCTGTTCTACGTTATTTTCTACGGCGCTGGTTATTACGTGGCTCATCCACTTGATGCATTTGCCTTAAGTCAAGGTGGCATGAGCTTCCACGGTGGCCTTGTAGGCGCTGTTGTTGGCGGCTCTATTGTCTGTATGGCATCGGGTCTCTCTATCCCTACCATCTGTGACCTGGGAGTTATTGGTGCGCCGCTTGGTCTTTTCTTTGGACGCTGCGCAAACTTTATCAACGGTGAGCTTTGGGGAAAGCCAACAGATCTGCCTTGGGGAGTAATGTTTGAGACAGGAGGAGCGGTCTACCGTCATCCTTCTCAGCTCTACGAAGCCCTTCTCGAGGGCCTTGTGATGTTTGCCATTTTGTACGTCCTTTCTAGGAAGTACCCTCCTCGTCCACAAGGAACGTTCATTGGAACGTTTTTGATGCTCTATGGCATTTTTAGGTTTGTCGTGGAATTTGTTCGTGTTCCAGACGAGCAGCTTGGCTACCTTTTTGGCAGCTTTATTACCATGGGACAGTTGCTCAGTCTGCCTTTAGTTGTACTTGGAATTGTGGTGCTTGTTTTGGCAAGAAGGCTAAATTCACCACAAGTTGGAAGGAATTAGAAGCATGTTTAAAAAGGCGCTCAATAGCCTTTTCTCTATACTTTTAGTGCTTGCGCTCTTACCAGCTCCTGCATTTGCAGAAGCAGCGGGGGAGTTGACCACTACTGTTACTGCAACCTCCTCAGCAGAAACTGCTCTTACTGCTCAGGACAACGCTCCTGGTACGGAAGCTGTTTCTGGTACGGTAGAAGCTACAACTGGTGCAACCACAACCTCTGAAGAGACAGGTTCTAGCGTTGCAGCAACTACAAATGAGACTGGCTATCCACACAAAACGCTGGACCAGGCAGTAGAAACTCTGACTAATTCCTTCTATAAGCCAAAACCTCGCTATGGTGTAGATACTAACCTCAACACCATGGTTGCAGAAGAGCTGCGTCGCATTGGTGCTGGAGAGGTTAACGTTAGAGTGGCATCTGTTCAGATGTCTTCGACAGCCTCATATGCTCACGCAGGCATTTCTACTGATTTTGCGACTAATGGTTCTATTGAGTACTTCTGGATGGATGCGGCCGGTTTTACTAACCAGAGAAGCACTCTTATCCTCCGTCAGGCAAAAGTTACCTTTGAACTTTCCAAAGATGGCAAGACCGTCCAATATACCTGCAATGTTTTAATTCCTTGGGATGAGGCAAAATCTCAGGCGCAACTTGCTGACGTATCTCAAAACCTTGCGCCATCATATGCGGCAGGACAAAATGAATCTTCTGTAACTTCAAACTTTACCCTTCCACATAAGCTTGTTTCCGCAGATGGAAACCAACTTTCATGGTCTAAGGTCACTTGGACTAGCTCAGATACCTCTGTTGTTCGCATTGATGGATATGGTACTGAGCCTTATAAGGCAACAGTTACCCGCGGCATTCGTGACAAGCAGGTAACGCTGACTGCAAATGTCTCTTTGAGCAGCTCAGACGCTCCTCAGACAAGCTATCAGAAAACCTTTACCATAACGGTTCCCGGAGATCCTTCGGCTATTACCGATGCACAGAATAATCTGTTGAGGCGTATTAACAGGCGTTTCTCGACATCAAGCATTAAAGATGTGTATAGCAATCACTCCATTAATGCTCAGGCGGTTACAGACGACCTGCAGATGCCTACGCCAAAGAACTTTGGCTTGGACGGAAAGCGCTATCAGTTTACGTATACTTCCTCCAATGCTGCTATTACGTTCAATGGCTATAGGGGAACGGTATATCAGCCTCTGCCTTCTGCTTCTGCGCAGCAGGTAGACATCACTTTGACCGTTACCGATAAAGAGAATCCTGAGGTGTCAGTCTCTAAGACGCTAACGGTTACGGTAAGCCCTCTGAATCAAGCTGACATTGATGCAGAGCTTGCTTTGATGAATGAGTCCAAGGCTCATTTCTGGGATGCGCTTGCTACTCCTTCTGGTCAGCAGAATAAACAAGACAGCGTTTCTGAGTCTCTGGCCACGCCAAACAAATTCTATCGTGCTGCTGACGGTTCTTTGACCTGGTCGTATGACGTAAACAATACCGATAAGACCGCAAGTGGTATTGTGCCTTCCGAGTTCCCAACGTATGACCCCATGGGTCCTGCTGATCAGGCGCGCACCTACAGCTCTTCTCAGCCAACAATCATTCAGAACGAGAATCTTGTTCTCGCACAGACTCCTGAGTACAACACTTCTGTTACGGTCTCTGCGCTTCTTTCAAGTGCACGTTATTCTCGCTATGCAAGCTTGTATCCAGATAATGAGCAGTTCCAGGCCCTTACTAATCAGAAGGTCTCTGCCGCCTTTACCGTGGCGGGCGAGAAGGGCGCTCGAACTGCAGAGGAAGATCCAGACCCAAGTCAGCTTGTTTCCGTCACCCTTTCTGTAGTGGGTCTTGATAAAGACGGCAAGCCTCAGCACTGGGCTCCTACACAGACTATTGAGGTTCGCAAGGGCACAACTGCTGATAAGGTAACGTACGATTACCTGAAGAATAACGGTCTTACCTACGATGCGGCGGGCGGTTATCTATCTTCTATTACATATCCTGCACAGGGTTTGACACTTGCAACAGCTCAGGTTGATGGTGCCTATAAGTGGTGGCAGTTCTTTGTGAACGGCCAGCTTTCGGACAAGATGGCAAATAATGTTACCTTGGACGAGAACACAACTATTACCTGGACATATGGTGGACAGGATAGCTCCATTCCAACTCCTCAAAAAGAGTTGGTTATCAATCCATTTGCTGAGCACCCTAACTACGAGGCATCTTGGAGCGGTTTTGGTAGTGGAAACGGTTCCACTACTACGCAGAGTACCCCCATTAATTCTGCAGCTCTTCGTTGGAGTGTCACTGAAGGAACTCAGAATACACCTGGATTTATTTCTGATCAGGTCATTGTTAAAGACACTGTCTATTACGTAAGCGGTTCTACTCTCAAAGCAGTTGACGCTGCAACAGGTAACCTTATTGCCGAGGCACAGATTGGCTCCAAGGTCTCGTACTTTGCACGTCCTCTGTACGTTAACGGCATGATTGTTGTTGCTACCGATGATGGATGTCTTACCGCATTCTCGGCAACAACTATGGAGTGCATCTGGAAGACAGAACCGCTGGATACCACCAATGCGCTGCAATCTGTTTCTAGCCTGACGGTTAATAATGGCACCATCTTGGCTGAGTTTACTAAGATGAGCGGATTTGACGCAGCTGGTGGCTACATGGTTGCTGTTGACGCTACAACTGGTGCACTTCGCTGGAAGCAGAATGCACAGCCTGCAAATATTCCTGGAGCAACCTCTGGTCAGCCTTCAGGTTATTACTGGTCTGGCGCAGCGGCTTCTGGCTCTGACTTTATGATTGGCGACGAGTCGTCCTCTGTCAGGCTTATCAGCGGTACAACCGGCGCCATTGAGGCTGAGCTTAACCTTGGCTCACCAATTCGCGCAGGTATTGTTCCTGTCTCTGTTGATCAAAACGGTAATGGAACCTATCTTGCTGTAACCAGAAATGACGGTACGCTACACCTGATTAGAAGAAACGGTTCTTCTCTTGTTGAGGAGAAGCAAGTCAAATTTGCAGCAGAATCCACCTCTACACCAACTATCAGCGGTTCTAATGTCTTTGTTAATGGAGTCGATGCTGAGGGCTACGGAACTATCTCTGTGATTTCTCTTGACACCTTTACGGTGATTGACCAGGCTCGAGCTGGCAAAGGTAAGTCTCAGAGCACCCCTCTTGTTTCTGTTCAGCAAAACGGTACCTATGCCTACTTCACAGTAAACGGTCTACCTGGTGGCGTATGGGTATACAAGTTGGGCACCAGCCGAGCAGCTCAGATTTACACTCCAGATAAGAATCATCAGAACTACACCACATCGTCGGTCATTGCAGATTTTGAGGGCAATCTTTACTACACCAACGACTCCGGCACGCTTTTCTCGCTTATTAATCAGAAACCTTCTGGCGAGAATACCCAGCCATCTGTAGACATTTTTAGCAGGACAGATTCCACATCTACAAACGCGCCAGCTCAAGATCCTTCATCTCCAGCTGCGCATGAAACTTCCTCGACCACCGCTGCGAGTGCTGGTGAGGAGGTTACAAAGGCTCCATCTGAGAACAAGACTGCAGACACTAACTCTGACGAGAAGCAGCTTCCACCTACTGAATACTCAAATAAGCAGGCCGCTGCCCCACAGCAGGTGTCCTCTGCGCCTACCATTCCACTTCTGAGTGTCTTTGGTTTCTTTGCTTCTGGCGCAGTTCTTGCAGTGTTTGTAGTGTTGCTTAAGAAAGAAACTGCTGCAATTCACCATGTTTCCAATGGCCGAGGCCAGGTGAGATAGTGGTTAAGCTCACAAGAGAATCCAAACGGATTCTCTATTTGGCAGCATCAATAGTATCTTTTGTGTTCATGCTTTTCTTTGCATGGACATTGATTCAGTATTTCTTTACGCCTGCTTCAAGCACTTCTGCTCAAGAAGCTCCTACCGCACAAGGTCAGACGGTAGCAGGTGCTTCTGGCACACAAACAGACTCTCAGACGTCACAGACGCAAGGGAGCTCTAGTTCAGACGCTCAATCAAATGCTGATGCGTCTAAAACGCAGGATTCTTCTAATCAGAAAACGTCGGAGCCTTCTAACTCTGGTAACTCAACAAACGCTGTAGCTGCTCCTCATAAAGAGAATAGTGCGCTTTCTGTAAGTGTTACGGTTGACGGCTCTGCAGCCAAAGGGTCTTCATTTACCGTCAACCTCCAGGTGCAAGAGGGTACGTCAGTCTATGACGCGTTGCTTGCAAGTGGAGCCGGGGTAAATGCGCGTAGCACGTCGTTTGGTATGTACGTTGCGGCTATTAATGGGCTTGCAGAGCGTGACCACGGTCCACAGAGCGGCTGGGTATACTCAGTTAACGGTGTTCAGCCTAACTACACGTCAGATGCATATGTTCTGCACGACGGCGATTCGGTTGTTTGGACGTACGTTAACGCGGTGAACTAATGAATCCCGCGCGCACAAGCTTTTCTCGCCTTCATCCACTTGCTACGGTTGTGCTGTTTGGATGCGAGGTTGTGCTTGCCGCATTTTCTTTTCAACCTCTCTGTGCACTGATTGCTTTTCTAGGAGCGCAGCTTTGTACAATTCAGTTGTTTGACACCAAACATGCTGTTAAACAGCTTGTTTGGTATGCTCCAATTATTATATTGATGGCGATAATCAATCCGTTTTTCTCGGCATCTGGCTCTACTGTTTTGTATTCTTTTGGGCACACGCAACTGTACGCAGAAAGTCTGGTGTACGGAGCTACCTCGGGCCTGGTGCTCGTAAGTACTTTGAGCTGGCTTGAGTGCCTATTTGCAGTAGTGTCGCCGCTCGAGATGTTGCAGCGCTCAAGCATGCGCTTTCCGGGATTGCAGCTGGTCTTGAGCCTTTCTGTGCAGCTTATGCCACAGCTACTTTCTGATCTGACAACAGCCCGCCAAATCCAGTCAGCAAATACCGCAGCTAGAAGATGTGATTCTGCCGCATGGGCTCACCGGCAAAGCAACGTTTTAGGTCAAAGCCGTCTTTTGAGCGCGAGAAAAACTATTGTGCAATCAGCTACCACCATTAACGCAGTGTGCATGAGCGCGCTGGAGAAGTCGATAAGTACGTTTCAGTCTATTCTGTCTCGAGGTTGGGGGATGGCAGGACACAGGAGTAGATGGAGCGCTGAAGTGCTTGACGCCTATGATACTGTGGCGTTGCTGGTATTTACTTTCTTAAGCGTTATAGCTGCGGTTTCTTTGTATATGCTGGTACAAGCTTGGCAGTTTTATCCTACTATGCCAGAGTTCCAAGTGAGTTTTTGGTATCTGGGCGTAGTGCTGTTTACCGTTTTACCATCAATTTTTGTGCGTATTGATACTGTCTTATGGGAGCAGTCTGTATGAGTGAGCATTCTTCCTATATTCAGAATTCACTTACTTCTTTTACTAGTAAAGAAGTAGTTCTTGCTATTCAAAATCTCTCGTTTGCGTATGCTCTAACTTTAGACCGCAACGTTGTAGAAGATTTTTCCTGTGAGGTTTGTGCTGGTCAGATTAGTCTTTTACTGGGACCAACTGGTTCAGGCAAGTCCACCATTTTGAGCCTCATTAAGCCTGAGATCGCGCCTCAAGGAAGGCGAGAGGGTTCAATTGTTGTTTGCGGCCAAGAAGTTTCTACGATGACGCAGGCGCAATCCGTAGACACCATTGCATTTGTGCCGCAAGCCACTTCACAAGCACTTGTGTGTGAGACACCTTTGAAAGAGCTGGCTTTTGGCCTGGAAAATAGAGGCGTTTCAGAGAAAGAAATGCTCCGTCGCATTTTTGAGACGGTCAGTTTCTTTGGCATGGAATCGCTTTTGCACAAGCGCAATCATGAACTTTCTGGCGGAGAACAGCAGCTAGTGGCCCTTGCTGCAGCGCTTGTCATGCGCCCAAAGCTGCTTTTGCTGGATGAGCCAACTTCGCAGCTAGATCCGTTTGCGCAGAAGAACTTCACCGCGCTCCTGGAGCGAGTGGCGCGCGAGCTCAACGTTGCCGTGCTTGTTGCCACCCACGACGTTGCCGCGTTCGAGTACCTCGCTGACGCGCGCGTCTGCCTTGGTGGCGAGAAACCCGGTGCGCTCCAAGCAGACAGCTCTTCTCGCCAGGCGCTCTGTCCTCGTAGCTCCGCGCCAAACCAAGCATCCACCGCGGCCGACAGCACTCCCGTGCTCGAGTTCAGCGCCGTGACGTTTGCGTATCCACAGAGCGAGCAACTGGTGCTTAGCAAGTGCTCGCTTGAGGTCACAGGGCGAGAAATTCGTGCGCTTGTAGGCGGCAACGGCTCAGGTAAGTCAACGCTGCTAAAGCTTGCAGCGGGCGTTCTCCGTCCAAGGCGCGGACATATCTACAACCAGCTCCAGCAATCCCAAGGATACATTCCACAAGACCCCGAGCTGCTCTTTACCTGTCAAAGTGTGGGCGAGGAGCTTGCTCAGTGGCAGCAGAGTGGCGCCTATTCTGACCAGGACGTTCAGGAGCTTCTGGAAGCTTCAGGACTTCTTGCTCGCACAACATATCAGAAGCTTATGTCTTCTCATCCATACGATTTGTCAGGTGGACAGCAGCAACTCTTAGCCCTCGTAAAAGTGCTGCTTACAAAAGCGCGACTGCTTATTCTTGACGAGCCAACAAAAGGCTTGGATGCCCCAACCAAAGATGCGGTTGTCAATTTGCTTTCTCGTGCACAGTCAGAAGGTACAACCATAGTAATAGCAACGCACGATATGCAGTTGATATCGCGCGTTGCTGATAACGTTTCTTTAGTATTTGATGGCCAGATTTCTCTGACAGAGCCAACTTCAGAATTCTTTGAGAACTCTTGGGTATGGTCGGCGGAGTAGGTGGCTAGAACCTTAAAAACGGCTCCTCATCCTGGCCAAGCTCCTCAAGAAGCTCATCGTCAAGATCGTTGATGTCGCCAAACTCCTCGTGTTCATGCTCCTCTTCATCTTCCTCATGATTGTGAGTATGCTCATTGAAGCCGTAGGCATTGGCCGTCTCATCATCAAACTCAAGTGTAGGAAGAGCGCTGGTAATGCTGCACAGACCAACTCCTGCAGGCATAATCTTTTGCCACTGAGCAATCAGAGGAGTGGTAGGAACTTCTCCCAGCTCAACAATAGAATCCAAGAAAATCTCTTTTGCGCCGTCGAGCAGGTCAGATGAATTTGCAACCTCAATAAGGTGCTCCGAGAAAAGCTCAAGCGCGTGATCTGTGGAATCTGCCTCAACAATACAAGGCATAAGACAGTAGTTGTCCGAAGAGTCAAGCTCGTCGTTGTAGCTAAAGTTTCCCAGATAGATCATGAAGACCTCCTTGTTGTAGTTTCAAATCATCTTATGCCAAAATAAGATAGACCTTCTCGATATTTTTATTTTGACGGTAAGCGTGAGGTTCTTGTGGATAATCGGCACACGTTATCAATAGCTCTAGAGGTTGTGGCACTCTTTGCTACACCTATTATTCTTGCTGTTGAAATGATATATTTTCCCGATTTTACCGCGGTATCTTCAATTATTTTAGCGATCATTTCAGTTGCATTATTTATGTTAAGTTTTGAGGCAAAGAAGCCCTCAGTTGCCAATTTGGTACCTACTGCCGTCTTTAGCGCCTTAGGTTCTGCGGGAAGAATTGCCTTTGCGCCACTCGCGTACGTAAAGCCTGTTTCCGCAGTTGCTATCTTCGCGGGAGCGTTTCTTGGTAGGCATGCGGGCTTTTTGGTAGGAGCCTTATCTGCGCTTCTTTCAAACGTTTTCTTTGGTCAGGGCTCGTGGACACCATGGCAGATGTATGCGTGGGGGCTTGTTGGTTACTTGGGAGGTCTTCTTGCAACTTTTACCTCAGCTCGCCCTGCATCTTCTAAACGCACATCCGTCCAACAAGGCGAGAAACCCCGCAAACTTCCACCTTTCTTGCTTATGATCTGGGCGTTTATCTCTGGACCATTCTTTGGCCTTGTAATGAACGTGTACTTTGTTATTGGATTTGTACATCCTTTAACGCTTGAATCTGCTCTTCTCGCGTTTGCGGCTTCAATTCCGCTTGATCTAACGCACGGCGTAGCAACGCTTGTTTTCTTGATTTTGTTATGGCTTCCGTGGCAAACATCCGTTAGCCGAATCCTCACAAAATACAATCTCACTGGTAGGAGCTATAGATAAGCCATCTTTTTCCGTTTACCTAAAATACCTTCCATTTCGCGACCTTTGATCTAGACTGTATTCACTGTCAGCCCCCAGAATGTGGGGGTAAAAATGAAACCTACATCTATCCTTACTGCAACGGCAAACTCAACACTTGAGCTGCTTGCTCCTACGCGCTGCGTCGTATGCGAGAAACCCGGCCAGCTCCTCTGCGATGAGTGTCGGGCAAAGCTGCCATGGATTTCTCAGCAGTGGGCATGTCCTAATTGCGGCGCTCCATACGGGAAGCTTGTTTGTTCAGAGTGCGCAGATAAAAAGAAACGACCTGTTCAGTGGGAGAGTAGAGCGGTCATTTGTGCCATGGGATTTAAGGGTCCTCCTGCACGGTTGATCTTGACGCTTAAGGATGGACACGAGTTTCGACTGGCACCGGTAATTGCTGCAGCTCTATTGTGTGCGCTTGAAGAAGCCTCAGCATGGAAAGCTCGTGACGGTACCTCTCGCTTTGATAGTTCAAAAATTGATGGCGTTTCCTTTATTCCAGCAACTGCAGAAGCGTACGCGCGTAGAGGCTTTGATCATATGGAACTTGTAGCCCAATCGTTCTGCCAGCTTACAGGCTTGCCTTTGTATGACGTGCTTATACGTCCTCATGCAAAGGACCAAAGAACACTCTCATCCGCTCAAAGGCAAATAAATTTGAAAGGAAGTATTGCTTGTACTGCGCCGGTCAATCAATCAAATATTTTACTTTTAGATGATGTTGTAACTACGGGAGCATCAATTAGAGAAGCCACTAGAGTACTTTGTGCCGCAGGCGTGCATTCTGTAACCGTAGGCGCATTAGCTCGCGTATGGTGAGTTACCTATGGTTGCAAACGGCTATACTTGATAAGTCTTTTCAGGTCTGTGGTTGCGAAGTTCTCTGTGAGCTTTTAGTCCATGACAGACGAGGTCAAAGGGATCCACGTAAGTTTGCGTGTGCGCACGTAAACGATCATGGCTCGTCCTAGAAGTAAGCCATACCGCCTGTTATATCAAAGAGACAAAGGGTCTCGCAGGCGAGAGAACTATTAGTGGAGCTGCTGTGGTAGCAAAGCAAACGTTCCAGTATGCGAGTGTGGGGTCAAATACCAGGTCAGCTGAAAAGACACCTGAATAAAAGAAGGAGTTCTGATGACGCGCGGTAAAAGCTCTCTTAAGGTGTTACTTCTTATAGCACTTGCTGTTGTTTTAACAGGATGCTCCATTGGTCCTATCAACATTGATCTGGATAAATGGTTCCACGTCAAGTCAGTGCAAGAGGCAATCCAAGAGAAGCGAGAAGCCCGTCAGCAGAAGATTCCTGATTCCTCACTGCACACAGCTGGCACTTTGACCGTAGGTCTACGTACTCAGTCAGTAACAGCTCCAATGGTTGTGGCCTCAGAAGCTGGAACACTGCAGGGAATTGACGTTGAAATAGCCTCTGCAATTGCAGATCAGCTAGGCGTAGACGTCAAGTTTGTATCAGTTAACGGACCAGTAGATGGCCTACAAGCAGGCTGCGACATTGTCATGGATGTCAGAAGTGGTGAAGACTCAACAAGTACGCTCATTTCTGGTTATGCTGAGTATGCAACAGCTCTTTTCCATAAGGGTTCAGAGACAAACATTACCGCTGATAGTTTGAGTGGAAAGTCAGTTGGCGTTCAAACGGGTTCTTTGTCTGAGCGTGCAATGGGTCAGGTACTCACGGGCATGTCTGTTCAGGGTTTTTCTAACCTAAATGATGCTTTTGAAGCACTTGAAAATGGTTCCATCGATTATGTGGCCTGTGATGCATATGCTGGTGCTTATTTAGCAGCAAACAAAGATATTTCTATGGTTGGTGTCGTTGACGTTCCATCCACGATTGGTATTTCTGTAGCAACAAGTAACAAAGCTCTCGCTACACAAATTCAGCAAGCTCTTTCAGCTATTCAATCTAACGGTGTCGAGGGAGTTATTAGAAACAAGTGGATTGGCACCTTGCCACACCTCTCAACTACCAATAAGATTTCTGGTCTTGTGGAAGTTTCTACGCAACCTACCAGCGCTGATTCAGCTACATCTTCCTCTGAGCAAAATTAATCGCACACAAAGAGAAATAGTCTCTAACCGTTTACCGCTCAATTCAACTTTTTATGGAATGATTGACCGACAAATGGGTATTGTTGTTATACAGACATCAGTTAGAAGATGTCTCGTGTATCCGATAGGAGGCTCCTATGGTGGACATCAAGATTTCGGGACGCAAGGTAAGCATTTCTGAGGCTTTGCACACACACGTAGATCAGAAAATCGGTGATGCTCTTAAAGTATTTGACATCACTCCTATGTCTTGCGATGTAGTTCTTAGAGTAGACAAAAACCCATCAAATCCAGATAGAAAGACAGCTGAGGTTACGGTATTTGTTCGTAACAATGTTGTTCGTGTCACTGCTAGCTCTGACGATATGTATGTGGCTATTGATGAAGCAGCAGAAAAAGTTTCCAGACAGCTGCGTAAGTACAAGACAAAAGTTGTTGAGCGCCGTCATCATGTAAAGTCTGAGCGCGGAGTTGCTCTTACACAAGAAGATCTTGCCAATCTCATTGAGATTCCAGCTGAAGATCTTGATGACCAGCTTGTTCGCGAGAAATACATTGATCTTGAGCCAATGACGGAAGAGGAGGCGCTTGTCCAAACTGACCTTCTCGGCCATGATTTTTATGTCTTTGTTAATTCTTCTACTGGTTTGACTAATGTCATCTACCATCGTAAAAATGGTGGTTATGGAATTATCAAACCTAAGATTGAGGAACAGGATGTTCAATAAAAAAGATAAAGCCGAAGAAGAAATCAGCGAGGTTGCCTTTGAAGATCTTGAGCCTACTGAGCTTTCAGCTGCATATCATAAGCCCAGTAACGTTCGAATCATCATGGACTCTTGCGCAGACTTTGCTCCTGGAATTGCTGAACAACTAGGTGTTGATATCATCCAGTTCCCTTATGTGGGACCAGATGGAGAGCACTATGATGACGGCTGGAAGAGCATCAGTGCACATGAGTTCTTTGAGGGTATGCGCAAAGACAAAAAGCTGCGCTACACCACCTCTGCAATTACTCCTGGTCATTACCTCGAGGTCTTTGAGCGTGCTGCAAAGCAGGGCACTCCAACGGTATATCTTTGCTTTACCTCTGCGCTTTCTTCATCCTACTATGCAGCTGAGCAAGCAGCAGATATGGTAAGAGAGAAATACCCAGACTTTGAGATTTACGTAGTCGACAATGGTGCACCTTCGTCCGCAGCTCAGCTTTTGGGTCTTGAAGCAGTACATCAAGCCAATAAGGGTCTCTCGGCAAAAGAGATTGCCGAGTGGGCACAAGACGCGCGTAACTATATACATGGCTACTTAACACTTGAGACCTTGGATGCTCTTGCTGCGGGCGGTCGTATTCCTGCTGCTGCAGCAAATATTGGTGGCAAGCTTGATGTAAAGCCAGAGCTTACCTATGACTCAACAGGAGCTCTTACCGTCAAGACAGTGTGCAGAGGCCGCAAGAAGGCACTCAAGTCTCTTATCCAGGACTTTAGAGATAGCTATTCTCATGACACCTCGCTTCCTGTTGGCATTATTTCTGCAGACGCACAGAAGGACGCCAATTGGTTAGAGGCTCAGATTCGTAAAGAGAAAGGCTGCGAGGGACTTACCATTATTCATAGCCAGGTAGGACCAGTCATTGGTGCTCACGTTGGCCCAGGCATGGTAGCTATTGTCTTCTGGGGAACTGACCGCCGCGAGAAGCTTTCGCTTTCTGACCGAATTGCTAACAGGGTTCGTAAATCTAATTAACGGGTACAAGGTATGGGGTCGCTCTTTGGAGCGGCCCCAGTTTGTATATTTATTTCAGTCTGAAAGGACTCATACATGGCACTGAGCAAGAATGCAAAGGTTGCTTTTATTGGAACAGGCATTATGGGCGCTCCTATCGCAGAGCACCTTATTTCTGCTGGTTATGACGTTACTGTTTACAACAGAACACCAGAGAAAGCGCAAAAGCTTGTCTCGTTGGGCGCTCACGCTGCAGAGAGTGTGAAAGATGCTGCAAAAGACGCTGATGTTGTCTTTACCATGGTTGGTTATCCAACTGATGTTGAAGACGTTTACTTGGCAACAGATGGCCTTATTCGCGTTGCTAAGAAGGGCGCATACCTTATTGATCTGACCACTTCTTCATCTCAGCTTGCTCGTGATATTCACGATGCTGCTGAAATTGAGGGAAAGCATGCATTTGACTGTCCAGTTACGGGCGGCCAGAAGGGTGCTCAAGACGGTACTCTCACGCTGATTGTCGGCGCAACTGAGAACGACGTTGAGCCAGTACGCGCTCTTCTCGAGACCTTCTCTGCAAAGATTTTCTGCATGGGTGGTGCTGGTAAGGGTCAGACCGCAAAGCTTTGTAACCAGGTATCCCTTGCTTCCTGCATGATTGGCTATGCAGACGCAATGGCCTTGGCAGAGCAGGGTGGACTTGATGTTGAGCAGATGCTCGAGGTTGTCGCTAGTGGCATGGGTTCTTCTCGCGCACTTAAAGAGCTTGCTCCTAAGTCGCTTGAGGGAGACTTCCAACCAGGATTTTTGGCTGAGCACTTCCGCAAGGATATTGCGCTTGCGCTTGCTCAGTCTGAGGACCTTGAAATCACCCTTCCTGGTGCAGAGACCGCCTTTACCTTGTATGACATGCTTTGCCAGATTGGTGGTGCTCGTAAAGGCACCCAGGCAATCTCACTGCTTTATGCTGATGAGGCTACGAGCACTGCAGCTGGTCTTGACTGGTCGCTTCTTGAGAGCCAGGAAGATGAGGGTGAGCACGAGTGCTGCTGTGGTCACGACCATGAAGATGGCGATCACGAGTGCGAGTGCCACGGCCATGGACATCATCATGAGCATGAAGGTCACGAGCACGGTCATGACGGCCACTGCTGCCACTAAGTGCTAGCCGCAAAGGAACCCCGATTATGAGTGATATTTCTACTCCTCAGAGCTCTATTGCGGTTTTCATCGATTATGAAAATTTGGCACTAGGAACAGGTAAAAGAAAGAGAAACGGTCATCAAGAGCCAGGCCATCTTCCAGAGATGAAGCTCATTATGGAGAGGCTGGTTGATAAGGGACGCATTACTGCCAAGCGTGCATACTGCGATTGGCAGCGCTTTCCAAATGCTATTACACCCCTGCATGAGCTTGGTATTGAGCTCATTGAGATTCCAGATAGGGCTTATACCGGCAAGAACTCTGCTGATATTAGACTTGCGGTAGATGCTGTTGAGATGTGTCTTACTAAAGACCACATTGACACCTTTGCTGTGCTTTCCGGTGACTCGGACTTCTCGCCACTTGTGGCAAAGCTTAAAGAGGCTGGTAAAACAGTCATTGGCGTTGGTATGAAGGAGTCTACCAGCTCGCTTCTTGCTGAAGTTTGTGACGAGTTTATCTTCTACGAGGATATTTTGAGTTCTGGCAGAATTCCAGACTTTAAAGAGAAGGTACCTGTCGAGAAACACGACTGCTATCAGCTCTTATTTGAGACCATCGAGTCTTTGGAGCGTGAAAGCGAAACGTTTATTTATGCATCGCGGCTCAAAGAGACTATGCGAAGGAAGCGTCCACAGTTTGCTGAGGCAACTTATGGATATCGTTCGTTTACTTCTCTTTTACGTGAAGCATCGAGCCTTGGATTTATTAAAATTCATGAGGATCAAAAAAGCGGCACCGTTGTCGTAGACGGATTTAGAGAATAAAGGGTGTTTTAGAGAGGATTTAGGTTTCATGGCAGAAAAGAAAGAAACTGCTCAGAAGCCAAAAAAGGCTTCAACTAAGGCAACCGCAAAAGCGGGCTCTACAAAGGCGCCAAAAGAAGAAAAGCAACCTGCTAAGAAGGCTACTAAAAAGCCAACTATGGCACAGATGAAAAAAGTGAATGCACTGGTCATTGCTTTGTCTGATGCTAGTAGGCGCGCTCGTCAAGACGCATCTCATGAGCTTGCGGAGCTGGCCCATATTGCTCCTCTTGCCTTTGAAGAGCACATTGATTCTCTTATTGATGCACTATATAGGCCAGAGGCACAAACCCGTTGGGAAGTACTTGATGCGCTTGCCAATCTGAGCGCTCACTTTGGTGACCAGGTCTTTAAGGCATTTGATGCTGCTGAGGCTTCTCTGTTTGACGATGACTCAGCAACAGTGCGTCTCGCAGCATTTTTGTTCCTCTGTCAGTACGGAGCAACTTCTGCAAAGCATTCCGATGAGGCGTGGCCACTTTTGGATGAGGCGGTTCAGTGCTATCACGGAGATGCTGAGTACCATGACATGCTCCAGGGTCTTCTCGCCTTAGCACACGGAACTATTTCTAAGGATGTGAAGAAGGCATTGTCTCAGCGCATGAAGTTTGATGCAGAAAATGCCACTGGATACATCAAACAGTATTCGGAAGAGATTGTTGCAGCTACCAAATAGTTTGTTTTGCATGTAAACGACTGTGTGCAAACGGGGGAGTTTACTGGTTGTATGTTTTATGCATGCTAATAAGAGTAAACTACAGGTTTGTATTAGTGTACGCATAGTTGCATTGAGCGATGAAAGGCAAGGATATGCCATCTATTGATGTAAGAAAGAACTCAAAGATTTTTATCGGAGTTGGAGCAGTTGTACTGTTTGCTCTTGGTATTGTCATCGGTCGCTTCCTTCTTGGCGGCGGCGGAGCTACTGGTTCTTTGAACGGTCGCACCACACTTTCTGAGGGCGAGCTCAACACTCCTATTGCTTCTTATACCTATAACGGTCAAACCAAAGAAGTAACTGCTCGTGAGGTTATTGAGAACACTTCTGGTCTTGACGCAGCAAAGCAGTCTGACGGCACCTATGCTGTTCCAGCAGCCGATAAGATTATTGGGTATGTTCGTAATGCTCTTGTTGTAGCTGAGGCTCAGAGCAAGGGTATTACCGTCACTGATGACGAGGTCAACAATTACATGCAGACCAACTTCAAGACTACTGATGTTAGCCAGGTTGCTTCTGCATACAAGCTCTCTGAAGATGTTGCAAAGAAGCTTATTAATGATGCTGTCATCATGAAGAAGTATCGTGATAGCGTTCTGACTACAACCCTTCCAGATGCTCCACAGGCACCAACTGCACCTGAGGACGGCAACTCTGAGACCACAAGCCAGGAGTACGCTCAGTACATCATTGGTCTTGCTGGTGATGAGTGGGACGCTAAGAACAACACTTGGGCTTCCCAGGATGGCGATTACTACAAGCAGCTCTCTGCTTATTCAATCTCCAACGATTCCGCTTCTTATGCAGCTGCTCAGACCGCTTATCAGGTTGCAATGAGCAAGTACTCTGCTGTTGCAAGCAAGGCATCTCAGGAGTGGTCACAGAAGATCAACGAGATTCTTGGTAAGGCATCTATTGCTGTTTACTCTCTTGCTCTCTAGGATCTGAAAAGCAATGAAAGTTGCTGTTAGCGCTTGTTTACTTGGCCTCCCCGTCAGATATGACGGAGGGGCCAAGCCTGTTTCTGCAGTACAAAGGCTTGCAGAAAAAGTAAACGTCACAAAGATCTGCCCCGAGACTTCCTCAGGTCTTCCTGTTCCTCGTCCACCCGCGGAACAGCGAGAAGGTCGTGTTTGGCTCAAGGATGGCTCAGATGTCACCGAGGACTTTGAACGTGGCTCTAAGATTGCTCTTAGTGCTGTTACGTCTTCTGACATCACGCTCGCCGTTTTGAAGGCAAAGAGCCCGTCTTGTGGCGTGCATGAGATTTATGATGGTACGTACTCAGGAAAGCTTGTTTCTGGCGAGGGAATACTTACTCGTCACCTCTTAGAGGAGGGGATTTGCGTGGTTACCGAGAAAACCATTGAGAATGTAAGCCCATCTGTTGAGCATCCTGTTGCTCTTATTTTGGGAACCGGACTTGGCCACCTTGCTGATTTGGTAAAGCCAGTTCGTCGTATTGATTACCGTGACATTCCAGGTTTCCCTGTTGACGCTTCTCCTATGGCTGGTCACAGCTTTGAGGCAACTATTGGTACTATCGATGGCGTACCTGTGGTTGTGTATCCTGGTCGCGTTCACCTCTATCAGGGCTATTCTGCGGCCGAGGTAACCTCCCTTGTTCAGCACGCACATCACTTGGGCTGCAAAGACATTATTTTTGCAGGTGCAACGGGTGCTGTTTCTGGAAACGCAAAGACTGGCCTTGGCGTTATTACTGATCAGATTAACCTCACTGGAACCAATCCGCTTGCAGAGTGGGCAGGCCTTCGCGATGTCGAGACCCCATTTGTAGATATGAATGATGCCTTCTCGCCTTACCTAAGAACGCTTGCACGTGGCGTAGCAGATGACCTCAATATTGAGCTCAATGAGGGTGTTTTTGCTGGTCTTTTGGGACCAAACTTTGAGACTCCTGCAGAAGTTGCTATGCTTCGTAGCTTTGGCGTCTCATACGTTGGCGTTTCCACAGCTCTTGAAGTCATCATGGCCCGCGCTCTTGATATGAACGTATTAGCTTTGACGCTTGCAGCAAATCCAGCAGGTGCTCATGGAACTACACACAAGAGTGTTCAAGAGGCATCCGAGAAGTACGCAGATGATCTTGAGCGCCTTGTTCGTGGTGTTCTCGGGCTTCTTTAGTATTTCTGCTTGAATAATACAGGGCTTCCCCGTATAGTTGTTAGCGCGCTTTTGCACGCCAGCATAGCTCAGTTGGTAGAGCACCGCTCTCGTAAAGCGGGGGTCATCAGTTCGATCCTGGTTGCTGGCACCACTAACTATTAATAGCCGCCTTGTGCGGCTATTTTTATGCCTATCTAAATCCATGTGAAACAACTGCACTGTGGTGGGTATAGACAAAGTAGTAGTAATTACTAACAAAAGGAGTTTTTATGGCTACTCAGAATCTTGAGCTTTTCTATAAGCCAACCTGCCCATACTGCCACAAGGTTATGTCCTTCATGGAGCAGAACAACATTGAGCTTCCTATGCATGATATCGTTGCAGATGACGCAGCTCGCGAGCGCCTCATTGAGGTTGGCGGCAAGCGCCAGGTCCCCTGTCTGTTCATTGACGGCAAGGCAATGTATGAGTCCGGCGACATCATTAACTACCTCTCCGAGGTCTTCCATGTTTCTGGTTCAAACGATGATGCAGATGACGGCTCCGCAGCAGCTGCTTGCACTATCGGCGGTGCTTGCTCCTTCTAAGCTCATTGTCGAGAAACTCCTCTAGCAGACGGGTTTCTCGCTATATGCATTAAAAACCCTCTGTTCCAACGTATGGAGCAGAGGGGTTTTGCGTTTGAGCATCAATTGTTTTGCTAGTTTTTCATACGTGCTACGGCGTATTCGCTGATGAGCAGTAAGAAGAGGATAAGGATGGATGAGAAGCTGCCAATAACTGCGCCGTTAAGGCCAGTAAAGCTGACCATCATCCAGATAATGGGGATGGATACAGCAAATGAAATGAGGTAAGCGCGCGTAACGGCTTTTTGAACTCGCATGATCGTGATGAGTTGGTATAAAAAGTCGATCGCAGCACAAAGTCCACCCGTGGCTACCATAATGCGTGCAAGTCCACGATATTGCTCAAAATCAACGCCATATAAGAAGCCGTTAAGAGGAATGCCAATGAACTCGACAAATGCGGCGGTACCAATGGTGACTACGGCAATGGCTCCAAACATTGCAAGTACAATCACGCCAAAGCGTTTCTTATGAGCGGGATTATGAATTGAGGTTTCTAGCAAACTAGCAAGTTTGAAGAGCTGTGGCCTGTAGATGAGTGTAGAGATCATCAAAATAGTGTGAGCGGGGAAATAAAGTGCGTTGAAGTACAACTGATTGCTGTAAGAAAGCGTGCCTTCCATGGCAAACTTTGGCAGCGAGTCAATAAGGTTGTAGAGGAAGAGCGCTAAAAAGAGAGGCCAGCACTGTACAAAGATATCTTTAATGTTTGCAAGTTTGATGCGCACGCTTTTATCGGTCTCAAGAATAGCTAGGGGAGCAGAAACAAATACCAGGGTGATAAGGGCACAAATACCCATGCTCCAGCTTGCCCATACAAGATTTCTGGTAACAAACAACACAGCAGTAAAGAGAATAAAACTGGCACTACACCTAAGAGCCTGGCTGAGTCCTGCGAGGTAGAGTTTGTCTTTTTGCTGAAGACGACCTTCGTAGACATCTGCCATGCCGTCAACTGCTCTAAAGAGCAAAGCTCCCGTGCAGATAGAAAACATGGGCTCGGTATACCCTTTAAAGAAGCACCAAATAAGACCTGCTATCACCATGACAATAACGGTAGCTGCGCGTTGAATCTGGTAATCAGAAAAACTACGTTGTTCAGCTATGTCGGAAACTTGATACGTGCGAACACCGTATTGGGCAATAAATAACAAAAGCGTTGCTACAACAAATGCCATGGAGAAAAGTCCTGCTTGTTCAATGCCAACAAGCTGGGAGCAAACAACAGTTAAAAGCGGAAAAAGTGCACCCCAGGCACTTTGTCCAAGTGCATTGAAAAGATAATCCTGGGACGTTTGATGTGCCAAGTATTGCTCGTCTTGATTAGCAATATCGCCAGAGACCACGGCAGAGAGAAGCCTGGTCCACCATGTAACCACAATGCCAGGTTGACCCCCGTTTGTGCGCGAGTCATCAAGCTCATAGCGAGGTGTGCGAAGACGCTCTACCTGCTTATGTACGGAAGAATTGTTGTACGCAGTACGACTTTTCTTGAATGGATTGAGCATGTAAAACCTAAAATCTTCTTTAACGTGGCCAGAAACTTTGATATATCAATTTTTATTTGTTATATCGATTGTAGTCCACGATGTACATTAGGTAACAGATTGACAAACAATCGTGCGAAGATTGTTACAAAAGGGTATGGTAGATAGTACGTATTCTGAGTCATGTGGGAAAGGATGAGCATGGCAGGCAATCCTCAAGATTCAAATCTAGAGTCCAGCAATGCTTCTTTTGACGAGAAACCCATCGATGGTGCAACAACTTCTGAAGTAGCTCAGTCGCTTCTTGAACGACGCGGGAATGAGATTGCTGCTGCTCGTACCCTTATTCAAGCGCTTAAAGCGCCAGCTCCTCTGCGCGATAACCTTACCTTCTTTTTGCGTTTGGTAAGAAAAGTGCTTGCTGAGTACAATCCAGATCTTCTTACTAGTTTTGACACGTTGTTGGTTGAGGCTATTAAAGCTGGACCAGATGATTTGTCTACAACTCGCGCACCTTTGCTGCTTGAGGCAATCAATGCGGTACTCAAAGTAGATTCAGAGAAGGAATCGCTTAATGCTTTTCTGCGTTTTGCTTCTACCATTGACAGCCTAAGCATGGAAGACTCCGTGCTTCTCATGCGCGCATTTGTAACTTTCTTCCACTTAGCAAATCTTTGTGAAGAGAATTATCGCGTTACCAGTCTGCGCTCTCGTGAGGCTTCTGTTGATCCATCTTCTGCAGAAGACCCTATCAATGAGATAACCGTTGCATATAGACAGCTTATTGACGAGTGCGGTGAAGAAGAGGCAAAAGCACGTCTTAATCGTCTTGAGTTCCACCCCGTCTTTACTGCGCACCCAACTGAGGCTCGTCGTAAAAACGTTGAGCGCCGAATCCGTACCATCTCAGAGCTTCTTGATGAACGTCAGAGGCTTGGTGGTCCTGCTCGTGTGGAAAACGAGCGTCGCATGCTGCAAGAGATTGACGGCTTATTCCGTACGTCTCCTATCGGTCATAAAAAGCCAACTCCTTTGGAGGAGGCAGATACTGTCCTCAACATTTTTGATACCACCCTTTTTGAGATGGTTCCTTCGGTATATCGCCGCTTTGATAACTGGGTGCTGGGAGAAAACGCTGGTTGTGTGTCGCCTGTCTGCCCACCATTTTTCCGTCCAGGTAGCTGGATTGGCTCCGACCGCGACGGTAACCCTAATGTTACCGCTCTGGTTTCTCGCCAAGTTGCCGAGAAGTACCGTGTACACGTACTGCAGGCACTGGCTCGGGCTACCAAGGAAGTCAGTCGAGGCCTGACGCTTGATGGTATTTCTACTCCAGCTTCGCCTGCGCTTGTCAATCTTTGGGCACAGCAGGTAGAAATGAGCCAGGCCCTGACCTCTAGGGCTATTGATAAGGCTGGGTCTGAGTTGCACCGTGCGGCAATGCGCGTCATTTCTGGCCGACTCAGCGCCACCATTGAGCGCAATGCTGACCTGATGTATCAAAACGCTGAAGAATTTATTGCTGATCTGCGCGTTATTCAGGATTCACTGGCTCAAGCAGGGGCTTTCCGTATTGCCTACGGTCCTGTTCAGAAGCTTATTTGGCAAGCTCAGACCTTTGGTTTCCACCTGGTAGAGATGGAGTTCCGTCAGCACTCTTTGGTGCACAAGCGTGCGCTTGCAGATATTGAGGCACACCCCTCAACTGCCGAGAAACCCGCCAAACTTGATGCTATGACGCAGGAGGTGCTAGATACCTTCCGCTCCATTGGATCAATTCAAAAGAAGAACGGCATTAATGCTGCTCGTCGCTATATTATTTCGTTTACGCAGTCTGCTCAGGATGTTGAGAATGTCTATAAGCTTGCACGTCTAGCGTTTGCAAATGAAGAAGACGTTCCTGTACTAGACGTTATTCCACTCTTTGAGCAAATTGAAGACCTTGAGAACGCTGTTGCTACACTTGACCAGGTAATTCAGCTCCCTGAGGTACAGGCACGTCTTGCTCAGACAGACCGCAAGCTTGAGGTCATGCTGGGCTATTCCGATTCCTCAAAGGACGAGGGTCCAACTACGGCAACGTTGGTTCTGCATAAGACCCAGGCTGCTTTGGCAGAGTGGGCAGAGAAGAACTCCATTGACCTCATCTTGATGCATGGCCGTGGCGGTGCAGTTGGTCGTGGCGGTGGTCCTGCAAACCGTGCTGTTCTTTCTCAGCCCAAAGGCTCAGTCAACGGTCGCTTTAAACTTACTGAGCAGGGAGAAGTTATTTTTGCTCGCTATGGTGACCCAACGCTTGCTCGCCGTCACGTAGAGTCCGTTGCTGGAGCAACACTGCTTCAGATGGCACCTTCTATTGAACAGAAGAATACCCAGACAGACGTGAAGTTTGCTTCGCTCGCTTCTGAGCTTGATAAAGCATCCAAGCAGCGTTTCTTGGAGCTCATTCACTCCGATGGCTTTGCTGAGTGGTTCTCGGTTGTTACCCCTCTGACAGAGATTGGTCTTCTCCCCATTGGTTCAAGACCTGCAAAACGTGGTCTGGGTGCCAAGTCTCTTGATGACTTGCGTGCTATTCCATGGATTTTCTCCTGGTCACAGGCTCGTATCAACCTGGCTGCTTGGTACGGACTGGGCAGTGCCTGCGAGGCAGTAGGGGATATCGAACGCCTCCGTGAGGCATATAGAGAGTGGCCGCTGTTCACTACGTTTATCGACAACATTGAGATGTCAATCTCCAAAATTGATGCTCGTATTGCAAGGCTTTATCTGGCTCTGGGTGATCGCCCTGAACTTTCGGAGATGGTTCTCTCCGAGATGTCGTTGACGCGCAAGTGGGTCCTTGCTATCACCGGTAACAAGTGGCCGTTGGAGAACCGTCGTGTGCTTGGTCCTGTTATCCGCCTGCGTCTGCCATTTGTTAATATTCTCTCGGTTACGCAGGTGCATGCCCTGTCTGAGCTTCGTATAAGGGATGACATGCTTACTCCAGAGGAACGTGCAAATATTACGTATTTGATTTTGTGCACCGTGTCTGGTGTTGCCGCAGGTCTGCAGAATACAGGCTGATGTCACACCGCTTGCCATAAGTTTGAGCAAACAATCGTTTATGTTTACGTAAAACTAGTATTACCTGAAATAAAGTTGCAATATTTATAAGGCGAGAAACCACTGGTAGACAGGGTTTCTTGCCTTATTTTTACTTTAATTATTAAATGAAAGTTGAATTACCTTAACTTTTAGTTGATACTAATGAAGTAAAAGTTCGAAAGAGCAAACTTAGTTTGCCTACGTTATTTGGGGGGATGCATGGATACAGAAAAGACCTCACAGGGTCCTGCGAATTCTGGTCCAGTTCTTCCTCTTGCCATGCTTGGTGAGGGAGAGACTGCGCTGATCGTAACGGTTAAGGGTGCTTCTGATCTTCGCCAGCACCTCTCAACACTTGGTTTTGTTGAGGGCGCCGAGGTAAAGGTTATTTCACGTGTCAACGGTGACGTTATTGTCAGCGTTAAGGGCGCACGACTTGGACTGAACCGTCAGATGTCGTCGCACATCATGGTTTCTCCGCTCTAAACACTTTGTTGTATTGCGCTGCTGGTAAAACCCGCGGCTTTTAATACGTGTTTCGATGAAAGGAAGGTTATGGCAACTCTGAAAGAAGTTAAGGTGGGGGAGAGTTGCACGGTTGCTGCGCTAAAGGGTGTAGGCGCCGTGAAACGTCGCATCATGGACATGGGTCTTACTAAGGGCACTGAGGTTCATGTCAAAAAAGTAGCTCCACTGGGAGATCCAATTGAGCTCACAGTTCGTGGCTACGAGCTTTCTATCCGCAAGGATGAAGCTGCAAGCATTGAAGTAGTAGACGTTCACAAGGTAGAGGAAGCCTAATGGCACAAAAGACTATTATTGGTCTTGCAGGTAATCCAAACTGCGGTAAGACCACCCTATTCAATGAGCTTACGGGCTCAAACGGCTACGTCGGCAACTGGCCAGGCGTTACTGTTGAGAAGAAGCAGGCAAATTGGCGTGCCGATAAGGACGTCACCTTTGTCGACCTTCCTGGTATTTACTCTCTGTCTCCTTATTCACCTGAGGAGCAGGTATCACGTGACTATCTCATTAACGAACGCCCTGATACTATCATTGACCTTCTCGATGTTACTAACCTAGAGCGTAACCTCTATCTGACTACTCAGATTCTTGAGGCTGGCCGCCCTGTTGTTCTTGGTCTTAACATGGTTGACCTGCTCAAGGAGTCCGGTGACGTCATTGATACCAAGGAGCTTTCCAAGCAGCTTGGTGTTGAGGTTGTTGAGGTTTCTGCACTTCGTAATAAGAACATTGACACTCTGGTAAAGACTGCAATTAAGGCTGGCCAGGAGGGAACTCCTGCTGAGGGCGTTAAGTGCTTCTCCCCAGAGGTAGAAGAGGCTCTTGGCAAGATTGCTGCTGCAATCGAGGGTCTTGCTCCTGCAACTCTTTCTCGTTGGTACTCCATTAAGGTCTTTGAGCGCGATGTAAATGCAATTGCTCCTCTTAACCTTTCTGCCGAGAAGACCGCAGAAATTGAGAAGATTATTTCTGCAGTTGAGAAATCTCGTGATGACGACGCTGAGTCCATCATCACGTCTGACCGTTATGAGTGGATTGCTGGCGTAATGGCAGCTTGTGTCAAAAAGGCACCTAAGAAGCTGTCTACTTCCGAGAAGATTGACCGTGTTGTCACTAACCGTATTCTCGGTCTTCCTATTTTTGTTATTGTTATGTCCCTGGTGTACTTTATCTCTATTTCTACTGTTGGCATCAATGCTACTAACTGGGTCAATGACAATCTGTTTGACAAAGGTTTTCACGTATTAGGCATCGGAGATGCAGAGTATAGTCAGGCAAAAGATGATTTTGATTCGCATCACTATGGTGACCAGATCGACGCTTATCTCAACGCAGCTGACGAGGCTGGCATTGATACTACTGAGGTGCGTGCTGCAATTTCCGCAAAACAGTGGGATTCTGACGCTATTACTAATTTTGAGAACGAAGCTTCTAAAAAGAGCGTCGTTGCTCTGAGCGCACCAGTTCATGATGAGGATGGCAACTTCGTTGATACTGACGACAATCCTCTTCAGCTTGACGCAAACGGCAACCCAATTCTTGCTGAAGGTCAAGAACTTCAGACTCTGGGCGGCGTAACTGCTGCGGGCTTCAAGACCGCTGTTGAAGGCGCTGCTACTGAGCCAGAGGCATCTGAGTACGGCATGTATGTCCCTGGTATTCCTACGCTTGCTCGCGGCGCTCTTGAGGGTGCTGGCGCAAGCCCCGTCATCACCAGTCTTGTAGTTGACGGTATTATCGGCGGCGTAGGTGCTGTTCTTGGCTTTATTCCACAGATGTTTGTCTTGTTTGTTATGTTGTGTTTCTTGGAAGACTGCGGATATATGAGCCGCGTTGCTTTTGTTATGGACCGTGTCTTCCGTCGTTTTGGTCTATCAGGTAAGTCTTTTATTCCACTTCTTATCTCCTCTGGTTGTGGTGTTCCTGGCGTTCTTTCTACTCGTACTATTGAAAATGAGAAAGATCGTCGCATGACGATTATGCTTACCACTATGATTCCATGTTCGGCAAAACAGCCTATTATTGCCTTGATTATGGGTGTTCTTATTGGAGGAACTACTGCTTGGTGGATTGCCCCAGCCTTTTATTTCTTGGGTGTAGCTATGATTGTTATTTCTGCAATCATGCTAAAGAAGACTAAGGCTTTTGAGGGAGAGCCAGCACCATTTGTCATGGAACTTCCTGATTATCATATGCCTTCTCTTAAGTCTTGGGCAATGCATGTTTGGGAGCGTATTTCTGCGTATATTATTAAAGCTGGTACCATTATTTTTGCTGCAGCAATTGGAATTTGGGTTTTATCCAATTTTGGCTGGGCTAACTGGGACGGCGCAAATGGAGTATTCGGCTATCTTCCAGGTATTCAGGGTGCTCCTGATAATGTTATGGACTTTTCTTTGCTTGCTGCTATTGGCGGTTCTATTGGATTTATCTTCTCTCCACTTGGATTTGGAAATTGGCAGGCAACTGTAGCTTCTATTTCTGCTTTGATTGCAAAAGAGAATCTTGTTTCCACCTTTGGCGTTCTTTATGGCCTTGGCGATGCAAGTGAGAAGTCTGTCACTATGTGGTCTGGCTTTGCTGGTATGTTTACTGATGCTGGTGGTATCCTCCACGTTGGTGCAATGTGCGCATTTGTTGCATTCAATATGCTTGACGCACCTTGCTTCGCTGCAGTAGGTTCTATTCGTCGACAAATGAACGACTCTAAGTGGTTCTGGTTTGCTATTGGCTATCAGTGCGTATTTGCATGGATTGTTGGCCTGATGATCAATCAGTTCTGGGAGTTCTTTGTCCTTGGTTCCTTTGGTGTGTGGACTGTTATTGCCTTCATCTTCTTGGCGGCAATTCTCTTCCAGCTCTTCCGTCCAGCTCCAAAGTGGGATAAGAAGGACGATAAGATCCTAACCAACCTTACCGAGGTTGCAAAGGCATAAGCTACTACTAGCTGAGTATGCTGACCTGATCCCCCGCACCAATTCGGTGCGGGGGATTTTGTTTATGTTTATCTCGGACTTTCTTGATATAAGATAAAAATCCATAGATATGTAAACTTAGTCTAACTTTTTGTAGAGTTTACGAAATTAGATAAAAAAAACTGAAAAGATTCTTGTAAGTTTCCCTCGGTTAACTTACTATCTTTTTAAGCAATTTACTTGCTTGCTTTATTCAGGTTCCCGTAGCTCGGAGAAAGACCCTCTCCCTTTCTTGCGAGCGTAGAACACGAGCCGCTGACTCTGGGTGTCAGCGGCTCGCCCCTTTTTAAGATGTATTTACTTGCTTTTAGTGCAAGTCTCTGTCTTCTTCATGTTCAGAAAGATCGCTTGTATCACGGTCCAAAAGAACCGAGACGTTCATGTCAGGGTAGGCTGCTTCTACTTCATGAATAATATCGTGAACAATTTGTTTGCCGTCATAACCAAACTCGATAACAGTGTCAAAGGCCATAAATTGATTTTCAATGTCAGCAATAAAACCATGAACTTGAAGAACACCTTCATGAGCTAAAGCCATCTCAGTCACTTCAGTACGCATTTTTACAATGCGATTATCGGTAGTGTTTCTCGCATAAATACCAATAGCAGCAATGATTATTTTGCCTGATGTCTGTTTGTAAATCTCTGTACTCAGACGCCTAGTCATCGTATCAATCTCAATAGCTGAAGTGGTATCAAGAACCTCAGTATGGAATGAGCCTACAAATCTGTCTGGGCCGTAGTTGTGGATAATAAGATCGTAAACACCCTCAGCGTCTGGGTCTTCTTTCACAATGTCATAAATGAGTGTTGAAAGAGCTGCATCGGGACGCATGCCAATAATTTCTTTAATGGAGCCCTGCAACAGCTCAATTGAAGCTTTAATGATAAACACAGAGATAATAACGCCTACATATGCCTCAAGGCTAATTTTTGTAAAGATAAAGATAAGCGCAGCTGTTAAAACAGAAGTGGAGAGTGTAGCGTCAAAAAGTGCATCTGAACCCGATGCAATAAGGGTGTCGGAGTTTACGCGATTACCTACAGAGCGGACGTAGTGACCCAAAATAATCTTTACGAGCACAGCTACTGCAATGATGACTAAAGATAGGGGACTATAGTCTGGAGTAACAGGATCCATGATGCCTTGGATGGATTTGATAAATGAAGAAATGCCTGCATACATAATAATTGCGGCAATTATCGTTGTGGTGATGTATTCGATGCGTCCGTGTCCAAAGGGGTGCTCGCGATCAGCTTTTTTGTTAGAGAGTTTTGTTCCCACAATGGTAATGATTGATGAGATTGCATCGGAAAGATTGTTCACTGCATCAAGAGTAACAGCAATTGAGTTAGACAAAATGCCTACGACAGCCTTAAATACCGCAAGGGCAACATTAGCTGCAATGCCAATGGCGCTGGTGCGTACTATGGCGGTTTCGCGCTCAGAAGAGGTTATAGTTACCTGTGATTGGGTCATAGTAAATCTAGCTTTCTGTAACGTTAGAGAGAACTTTTAAAAGCAATCGTTTAAGTTCAGCGCCCTCTTCGGGCGAGAGATTAACGCATGAGCCAATCTGATGTGGGACTATTTGCATTTCTCGCCTAAGGTCTTTGCCTTTTTGGGTAAGAGAAACAATCAGCTGACGTCCGTCTTTACCTGTTTTTTGACGCAGGACAAAACCTTTTTCTTCAAGCTTTTTGAGAAGTGGGGTCAAAGTACCTGAATCAAGAAATAAAAGCTCACCTAAGGTTTTGACATCCAAGGATTCATGTTCCCAAAGCGCCATCATGGCAATGTATTGTGTATACGTCATATTAAAGGGCTTAAGCAGCGGCGTATACCTTCGCACCACTTCTTTTGAGGCACTGTAGAGCGGGAAACAGAGCTGGTTTTTGAGGAGAAGCTCGGGGATATCGGGGGAGTTGTCGAGTGTAGAAGTGCCGCTAACAAAAGTGCTAGCGGCCGCAACGGACTGTATTTCTTTTTGAGAAGAACTCATGAGTAAATCGGTCCTCTCGCCTTACGCAAGTAGGCTTTTAATTGCAGACTCAACTTCTGCCATATCGGTGGTTGGCTCAAAGCGTGCAACAACGTTTCCCTGGCGGTCTACAAGGAATTTAGTGAAGTTCCACATGATATAAGCCTTGTCACCAAACTTCTTGTTGTTTGCCTTTGCAAATTTATCTAGCGCAAGGGCTTTGATGCCCTTACCAAAGCCTTGGAAGGGGAAAGCTGTTGCAAGACGCACAAAGAGAGGATTTGCAGTCTCTCCGTTGACGTCGCCCTTCTTGAACTGTGGAAAATCGGTGCCAAATTTCATAGTGCAGAACTGGTGAATCTCTTCATCGGACTCTGGGGCTTGGTCTGCAAACTGATTGCAAGGGAAGTCTAAAATCTCAAAGCCTTGATCTTTATAAGCAGCGTAAATGCGCTCAAGATCTTCATACTGTGGGGTAAAACCACAGCCAGTTGCAGTATTAACAATAAGAAGAACCTTACCGTCAAATGAGGAGAGGGAAGTAAGAGATCCGTCACGCTCTTCTACGGAGAGGTCATAGATGTTGGTGTTGGCCATGATGTTCCTTTCAACGAGCCGCGGATTGTCCGAAGCATTGGATGGTTTTGTGTATTGGGTAGTGTACCCCGTTTGGATTAGCTTAACACAAATAAATTGTGTACAATTTATTTTTCATAGTAACGACACAGAGGAGATGTTATGTTTCATTAATTTGTTAATCCAAATGAACATGATATCAAATATTTAAGTAACGCCTTAGAGCAGCTTCTTCACAAAATTTATATGTACACCATGGCTAACCATAGGAAACGTTTTCGCAGGTAAGAAATTACTTGTGTACAATTGTTTCATTAGGATAACCAATTAGTAATGATTTTCACTTGTTTTCTCGTCAAAAAACCCGTATCTTCAATATGTCATTAACCGATTAATTTGCAAAAAGCAGATGGGGGATTTTTATGAAACTGAACAATTGGTGTCTCGCAGCCGGTGGCGCTGCACTTGCTGGCGTTGTTGCTGGTCTTGCTTCTAACGGCACTCTTCACAAGGCAGCTGTCAAGGCAACTGCATGTGGTCTTCGCGTCACTGACCGTGTTTCCGCAGAGACTCAGAACGTCGTTGACGAGGCTAACGACGTTGTCGCTGAGGCTCGCCGTGAGTCCAAGATTGACGCTGCAGTTCGCGCTCGCCTTGCTGAGCTCGAGGAGGGTATCCGCGCTGAGGTTACCAAGCAGGTCGACGCAGAGGGCGCACAGGCATAATTCATGCGCTTTACAATTACTAATGAAATCTCAGGTCGCATTCGTGCAAAATGCGACCTGGGTCATATTGATGAGGCTGAAGCCCGTGGTATTTCCTATGAGCTGATGCGTGTTGACGGAGTTCGTCACGCTGAAGTTCACATGGCAAACGGCTCTCTCTTGCTAAGGTTTGATCCTCTCAAGAGAGATCAGGTACTTGCGGCTGTTGGCGCTTTTGATGTCTTGAACTTGCCACGAGAAGAAGAGGCAGGACTTGAAGACTTCTGCAGCTCAATTGAGATGGCACTTGAGAACAATCGTTTCCAGATGGAGGTTGTGACCACATTCGCACGCCGCTGGATTATACGTTTTTTGCCACTGCCTGCAGTTGCTAACTACGCTTACGTTATTCTCCGCGCCATTCCATTTGTCGTGGAAGGCGTTAAGCGCCTGTTTAAGAAAGAGCTGACCGTTGAGGTTTTGGACGCAACTGCTATCACCACTTCAATTCTAAGAAATGAGTGGGCAGATGCATCTACGGTCATGTTCTTGCTTGAGCTGTCTGCTGCTATGGAGAACCACGTGGCAAGCCGAGCACGTCTTGCACTTCGTGATGGCCTAATCACTCGTTCTGAGAACGTCTGGGCTCGTATTGACGGCAAGGACGTTATGATTGCCCTTTCTGAGGTTGAGAAGGGTATGATTTTGCACCAGCGCGCTGGTGGCGTTCTTCCTGTTGACGGCAAAGTTGTTGAAGGCATTGGCCAGATGAACGAGGCCGCCATGACAGGTGAGTCTCGCCTTGTTACCAAAGAGCCTGGTTCAACCGTTTACGCAGGCACCGCTCTTGAAGATGGTGACCTTATGGTAAGCGTCACTGCTCCTCCAGGAATGTCTCGTATCGACAATATTGTTGATATGGTTGAGCAGTCTGCTGAGCTTAAGGCTGGCGCACAGTCTAAGGCAGAGCGCCTTTCTGATGCATTGGTTCCTTACAGCTTCCTTGCCTTCTTTGGTATTTGGGGCATTACCCGAAACATCACTAAGGCTATGACCGTTCTTATGGTTGACTATTCCTGCGCCATTAAGCTTTCCACTCCTGTTGCAGTGGGTAGCGCAATGGATGAGGCAGCTAAGTTTGGCATGACGGTTAAGGGCGGAAAATACCTCGAGAAGATCGCTGCGGCTGATCTTATCGTCTTTGATAAGACCGGTACGCTGACAAAGGCAGTTCCACATGTTGAGTGCATTGTCAGCTTCTGTGGTCGCACCGAGGACCAGCTTCTGCGTCTTGCTGCATGTATTGAGGAGCACTTCCCACACAGCATGGCTCGAGCAATTGTGAACGAGGCAAAGATACGTGGCCTCAAGCACAATGACGAGTTCCACGCAGAGGTTAAGTATGTTGTTGCTCACGGTATTCGTACCAAGGTTAACGACAAAGAGGTCTGCATTGGCTCAGCTCACTTCATTTTTGATGACGAGAAGACCCCAATGCCCGAGGGAATTCAAGACGACCTTGCACAGATTGCTCCAACCTCGTCCATTATCTTTATGTCCGAGGATTCAAAACTTATTGCAGCAATTTGTATTACCGATCCTGTAAGGGAAGATGCAGCAGCAACTATTACGCAGCTCCGTGCTCTTGGTGTTAAGCGTATGGTTATGTTGACTGGCGACTCAGAAAACGTTGCAGCAAGTGTTGCTAAGAAGCTTGGTCTTGATGACTATGTGGCACAGATTCTCCCAGAGGATAAGTGCGAGTATGTTAAGAAGTTCCAGCAGGAGGGCTACACCGTTGCAATGGTAGGCGATGGTATTAACGATTCACCTGCACTAGCCGTATCTGATGTTTCACTGGCTCTGTCTGATGCAACTGATATTGCTCGTGCTGTTGCGGATATTTCAATTAAGAATGACTCGCTTGAATCTTTGGTAATCATGCGTCTTTTAGGCCAGCAGGTAATGAAGAGGATTCACGCCGACTATCGTACGATTGTTGCGCTGAACAGCTCTTTCATTGCTGCAGGCGTTGCAGGTCTTATTACCGTAAGTGCTGCTGCATATATGCACAATCTTCTGACACTTATGGTAACGCTTGCAAACACAAGGTCACTGCTTACCACTGCAGCTCATAACCCTAATGTTCCTTCTGAGGTAAAGATGCTTTTAACTGAAGGACAAGCTGCCTAGAACGCACTTGTGCGTCAACAAAGCGCTTCTTTAGATCGCGTTAGAGCTCCCGTTTCTTATTTGTAAGAGGCGGGAGCTTTTTTCTGTCAAAAAGTAAAAATATTTTGAGTTTTCTCTTGCATTTAGTTAGCTATGGCTTACACTTTAAATAGTTAGAAGAGGTTAACTTGTTAAGGTTTTTATATAACAGGAGCTAGTTCTAATAAAATTGCTTTATCAGCCCGGAACCTTTCCCCTCTCCAAGGGTCCGGAATCCAGGCGCCGTCGGCTCCCTTTTAGTCGACGGCGCATTTTTAAGAAGGGAGCAAGTACGGTATGGATTGTCTTACTTCTTTTGAGAATTCATCGCTCCTAGACGTTCCTTCTCCCTATACCTATTCCGCTGATAAAAAGCCTGTTTTTAATGAGGGTAAGAGAGCGTATACTCCCGAGCTCTGTCATGATTTTGCAACAACATTTGTTCGCTGTGCTGCTGGTGTTATTGCTCACGTTAAGCCGGCTGCGCTCTTTTCATTTGCTTCTCATAAGTCTTGTAGCTCTTGTGCAAGTCTTGTCTGCACTGATCCAACGTTGAGGTCATTTCTATGCAACGCTACTCACGAGCTCTCACTGTTTGGGGTAACGCTTCTTGCTACCTCTGCTATTTCTGGCGGAAAGGTGACGTTTGTTGCCTATAGACCTGAGCTTGTTGAGGATATTCTCGCCAAATCAGAGCACTGTGAGTTTCTGGCTGCCTTTGGCCATTCCACTGAGTCCGTACAGGCGTTGATGAAGAGCATGCGTTCAAGAATTTTTGCTTTTCACGCAAGGAAAGCCGCGTTTCCGCACGAGATTGGACTGGTACTGGGCTATCCACTTACTGATGTTCAGGGCTTTATGAATGGACAGCCTGAGCTTTTTACTGGTGCTTGGAAAGTCTATGACAACACGGAAGAAACTCGCCTGCGTCTCGAAAGACTTAAAGATGCAGAAGACCAGTGCAAGCATCGTTTTTATCAAGGGGAATCTTTAGCGCAGATTCTCTCATCGTATGGCAATACCAAGAAATGTCAGGTTGCATAAGGGGCGTGCTTGAATTTCTTGTTGAGGTATTGAAAGTAATGTGTAGTTTTCCAGGGGGAACCTGGACACAGAAGGAGGAAATGTATGAGTAAAGTAGCAGTTGTGTATTGGTCCATGACGGGCAATACTGAGGCAATGGCAAAAGAGCTTGCAAGTGCTGCAGACGCCGAGGCTATTGAGTCTTCTGAGTTCTCTGCAGATATGTGCGATCAGTACGACGCATTTGCTTTTGGTTGCCCTGCTATGGGTGACGAGGAGCTTGATCCTGATTTTGAGGAGCTTTTCAACGATTGCGCTGGCAAGCTTGGTCAGAAGCCAACCGCTCTCTTTGGTTCTTACGACTGGGGAACCGGCGACTGGATGGAGACTTGGAAGCAGAATGCTGAAGCAGAGGGTGTCAACGTTGTTGAGACTTTTATCTGCAACCTTGAGCCAGATGACGATGCTCTTGAGGCTCTTCGTGGCCTTGGTGCAAAGCTTTCTGCTTAAGCTGCATTACGATTTTTACTGTTGCTGTTAAATTTTGCGAGAAAAAACATCATTTTTTTGAATAATCTAGAAAATGATGGGTACTAAAACAGCAACAGAAGGGAAGTTTGTATGTCACCAATTAATATCATTGTTATTCTTGCTGTTGTAGCGCTTTGCGGTTTTGCGGTTTATCGTGTTTACGGAATTGCTGCAGGTAAAAAAGGCTGCTGCTCTGATGAAGGAACAGGTGTTACTACCTGTAACACAGAGCAGGTTTCTGCTGCAGATGGTCCAGAAGACAAAGATGAATCTCATTACCCTTATGTTCAAACATTTGAGATTGGTGGTATGACTTGCCAGAACTGCGTCAATCATGTGACTCGAGCTCTCGATAGTATTGAGGGAACATGGGCGCAGGTTACTCTAGCTGGTGGTCAGGCACGTATCCTCAGCAAAAATCCGATTGATGTCGATGCGTACCGAGCTGCCGTAGAGAAAGAAGGCTACCGTCTTCGTGCGTAAGCACAACAAGATCTTCTCGCAAGAAACAAACTTTGAAGAAATTTTGTAAAACTTGCGTAATAGCTGTGCAAAGTAGCGCTCTTTGGCTTGTTTAATCAGCCGAAGAGCGCTATCCTATTGCCCGTATGGCGTCAAGCTATGCACTGTATCTGTTGGCCCCCGAGAGCATGTAAGTTTCCGAGTAGAGAAGCCCACGTATTGGCACTCTGGCAGCAACCATGTTGACCGGGGCCCCGTTTTGGAAGGGGTCCACCTTTGAGTGAGATTCAGAACTCGTCCATCTTCTCTTTGGATGAAATTTCCGATGAGGAAATGAACAGCCTGATCGACGGCACTGTCACTGATTTTGATGAGGGAGATCTTGTCAACGGCACCGTCGTCAAGATTGAGCGCGATGAGGTCCTCGTAGACATTGGCTACAAGTCTGAGGGCGTTATTCCTGCTCGTGAGCTTTCTATTCGTAAAGACGTTAACCCTGCAGAGGTCATCTCCCTGGGTGAGGACGTCGAGGCTCTTGTTCTCCAGAAAGAGGACAAAGAGGGCCGTCTGGTTCTTTCCAAGAAGCGTGCTGAGTACGAGCGTGCTTGGAAGGCAGTTGAGGATAAGTTCAACGCTGGTGAGACCGTTGAGGGCGAGGTTATCGAGGTTGTTAAGGGCGGCCTGATTCTTGACATTGGCCTCCGTGGCTTCCTGCCTGCATCCCTTGTTGACCTCCGTCGTGTCAAGGATCTTGGTGCATTCATGGGCACTCGTATTGAGGCTCGTGTTATCGAGATGGATCGCAACCGCAACAACGTTGTTCTTTCTCGCCGTATTGTTCTTGAGGAGGCTCGTAAGGCAGAGCGTCAGGACATCCTGGGCAAGCTCCAGGTTGGCATGAAGCTCAAGGGTACTGTTTCCTCCATCGTTGAGTTTGGTGCATTTGTTGACCTTGGCGGCATTGACGGCCTGGTTCACATTTCCGAGCTTTCTTGGAACCACGTTAACCACCCATCTGAGGTTGTTAAGGTTGGCCAGGAGGTTGAGGTTCAGGTTCTCGACGTTGACCTTAACCGTGAGCGTATCTCCCTTGGTCTTAAGCAGACTTCCGAGGATCCATGGCGTGTACTTGTTTCCAAGTACCCAGTTGACGCTATCATCGAGGGCACTGTCACCAAGCTTGTTACCTTCGGTGCATTTGTTGACCTTGGCAACGGCGTTGAGGGCCTCGTCCACATCTCCGAGATGGCTAAGCAGCACGTTACTGCTCCATCTCAGGTCTGCAAGGTTGGCGACGTTGTACAGGTAAAGGTCATGGAGATTGATCTTGACCGTCGTCGCATCTCCCTGTCTATGAAGGCAGCTGCAGAGACCCTTGGCATTGACATTGAGGTCACTCCACTTCCAGAGGAGGAGCGTGCAGCAGCAGAGGCAGCAGCAGCTGAGGCTGAGGCTGATCTTGAGGCTCACCTTGTTGAGTCTGAGGCTAACGCACAGGCAACCGAAGAGGCTGCAGAGTAGAGCACTTTGCGCATCTAGAGATTTGTCAAGAGACGTCATCGAAAGATGACGTCTCTTTTTATGTAAGTAACAAATATCTCCATTCCTTCAACAGGGTGTTAATGCGAAAATATAACGCTAAGTTTTTATTCTGAGGAGGAATACGCCTATGACATCAAAGATGCAGGGCCGCAGTTTTCTTGCTGTTATGTTTGCATTTTTGGCAGCTTTAATCTTTATGCCAAATATTGCATACGCTGCAAGTAACAATTCGTTCTATAACGGCACTACTACTAACGTGTCTCCATCTGTGAGTGCAGACGGCCTTATTGAGCGTTCTATTTACTTTACAGATGCTTCTGGTCAGACATCTAACTACGCTTATAAGGATAATGACACCACTCAGATGAACCGCTCCATTGTAGATATTGATAAGTATCAGAATCTGCAGGCAGTGGTAAAGATTACCAACATCTCTTCATCTCCAGTTTCTGTAAACGAGGTTATGCAGCTGCCACTTACTTACTATGTCAGCTCAAGCCCTAATCCTGATTTGCGTGCAACTGGATTTACCTTCTCATCAACTAATACAGCAACTGCAATTAACCTGAACATTAGTGGACTGAACGGTGGTTCTGGCTCTCAGCCTGCAGCTAATGCTTATGCTGCATACCAGGCAGCTGGTCAGGACAATGCTGAGATGCGTTCCATTTCTATTTCTGGTACCCTGGCTGCTGGTGAAACCATTACACTTACCGTTCCTCTGACACTTACCAATGGCTCTACTCTCAATCTGTACGGTACCAACTATGTGGGTCTTACCCAGTATCTGCTTGATTACAGAACCTCTTACGGAAACCCTCGTGTTTCAGTCAGGTTTGCAAGGCAGGTTTTGGAAGAGGGAACAAACAATTCCATTCTTAGCAGCAATAAGAAATATCTGGGCGTAATTATTAGGCCTGACGGTAGCTATTACGCTATCCCACAGGACGAGTGGAATTACATGCCAACTATTTCTGCAAGTGATATTCACGTTGACAATATCCTGTATGAAGATCGCCACAGCGCAACGGAGAACGATGCTCTGTATACCGGCGGTGCGTACTACATTGATTTGACCAACATTAAGAATGCCATGAGGGATTATGGCTATTCAGTTCATACTGGAAATTCCAATAGGGGACTGTACCTCAATCTTCCTGGCTGGCAGCTTGCTGTTGATAATGACCTTACTGATGATGTGTATCAGGAGTATTCGTACACTTCTCTTTCTAGCGGCAACCTTGTCATCAATGCTTCTGAGAACTCAACTGATGAGCTTGATCTTAACAATGGCGTTATTACTCCTCTTTATACAGAGCTTAGGCAGGTAGTCACGGCACACGACAGCACTATTACCGCTAACCAGGATTCCTGGACTATTCTTGATAACCTTGATGCTATGGTTGATCACAGCGCTGGTCAGGTTACCCCTGCTGCTGGTTCTGCTGACGCTCGCGTTAAGGTTGTTGATCAGAGCGGTACAGTTGTACTTGATACAGCAACAATGGATGCAGCAACTGTTGCTCAGAAGGCAGAAGAGATTTCTAAGACTTCAGGTGCATACTCCGTCACCTATTACTATTACTTCAATGGTAATGCTGCAGCTGCAGGCAATGACTACGAGGCAGCAAAGACGGTTACCCTAACTGTTGAGTCTGATACTCCAACTCCAACACCAACTCCAGCTCCAGAAGAGCCTTCCAATCCTGCTTCTCCTGTAAAAGAGAAGAAGACAAAGAAGAAGAAAGCACAGCTTCCTAATACGGGAGAAGAGCTTCTGGTAATGCCTCTTATGGTTATGGGTGGAGCTGCTTTGACAGCCGCTGAACTTATGAAGCGTAAGCACTAAGACAGAGAGTGCTCTCGTTACATGCATTTGTATTGGCAGGTATCTCTTTGGTACCTGCCAATATTTTTATGGATAAAATGGACAACTGTCCAAAAATGCTTAGTCAATTTTTATGTTTCAATATAGGTAATTCCTATATGGTTAGACAAAAAGTGCAGGTAAATAGATTTTGCTGTTATCGTCGCAATTTAATGTTTCATGTCTATTTCATCCTAGGTATATATAGGTAAATGCTGGTAATTGTTTTGTATAGTTATCTGACCCCAGCAGGGTTGTCTTATAAATCGTTTTAATAAGAAAGAAGGGTTAACATGCTGGAGAACTCACTAAGCCGTCGTAATTTTTTGAAGGCATCAGGTATGGTAGCGGCTGGTGGTGGCGCATCTATGATGCTGGCTGGCTGCAATCCTTCCTCCACTGATACTCCTCAGGCATCTGATAAGAAGAAGATTCTTCGCTACGGTTCTGCAAATTCTAAGCAGGGCCTTGATATGCAGCGTGCAAACAACTCACAGTCCGCATGTGTTGCAGACTCTGTTTGCGAGTCTTTGCTTCGTTGGACTGAGGATAATGAGCTTGTCACATGTCTGCTTAAAGAGATTCCAACCTTTGAGTCTGACGGTCTTACTCTTAAGTGCGAGCTCAAAGAGGGCATTAAGTTCCACGACGGTACTACTTTGACCGCAAAGGATGTTAAGTACACCTTTGAGCGTATGTTTAAGCCAGAAACTAAGGCTCTCTCCACCAGCTTCTTTGACAAGATTAAGGGTGCTCCAGAGATGCTTGCCGGTAAGGCAACTGAGCTTGAGGGCCTGACTGTTCAGGATGATACTCACTTCACCTTTACGCTTTCCGAGCCTTACATTGTCTTTGTAAGCGTTCTTGGAATCTCCTATGCTTGCATCTTCCCAGAGAAGGCTTGTGAGGCTGCTGGTGCTGATTGGGGTACCGGTACTAACCTCATCGGTACTGGTAAGTACAAGATTAAGAGCAACGATGACACCACTGAGGTAGTTCTCGAGCGTTTTGATGACTATCACGACGGCAAGCCTGCTCTGGATGAGATTCGTATTCACTACTACGATGACTCCAACACTCAGCTGCTTGCATTCAAGAACAACGACATTGACTTCTGCGACCTTCCATCTTCTCTGTACCAGCAGTATTCAAGCGATGCTGACGTTAAGGACCTCATTACCGCATATCAGACCCTTGGTGTTAACTTCATTAACCTTAACCTCAAAGAGGGTCTGGGTCTGACTGATCCTAAAGTTCGTCAGGCACTTTCTCTGGCAATCAACCGTCAGGAGCTTGTTGATAACATTGCTTCTGGTAACGGTACCGTTGCAAGTGGTTGGCTTGCTCCTGCAACACCTGGTTACGACAAGAGCGCACCTGCATTTGAATACGATCCAGAGAAGGCTAAGTCTCTGCTTGCTGAGGCTGGTGCATCTGACCTTAAGCTTTCTGCAAAGGTTAGAAAGTCTTACGAAAAACTCCTTGTTGCTGTTCAGGAGTACTGGAGCAAGGTTGGCGTTACCCTTGATGTTCAGGTAGAGGACAACGCAGTCTGGAATACTGACTGGGCTGCTGGTAACCTCCAGATTACTACCCTTGCTTGGTATCCGCTGTTTGCCGATGGTGACCAGCACCTGTACACCTACTTCTACAGCACTAACGCTGCAAAGAAGTCTTCCTTCTATAACAACCCAGAGTTTGACAAGCTTCTTGTTGAGGGTCGCTCTGAGTCTAACAAGGATAAGAGAACAGAGGATTACAAGGACGCAGATAACCTGCTGACTCGTACAGACTTTGCTACACTTCCTCTGTATTGGCCAAAGAACTCCTTTGTCGCTAAGAAGTACGTCAAGAACGCTAAGGTTGGAAACTTGATTTATCACTTCTTTGATGTCGATATTGATACATCTAATTCCGATTACACCGTTCCAGAGGACTAAGTAGCAAACTTGCTATAAACTTTAAAGCGGCATCTAAGATTCTTGGATGCCGCTTCATTTTCTTGAGGGGAGAGGAGCTCAGGAGTGAGATCGTTTCTAATCAAACGAATCCTTCAAGCAGTGAGCGTTGTAGTTTGTATTTCTGCTTTAACGTTTTTTGTCTTGAATATTGTCCCAGGTGACCCAGTACGAGTCATGATGGGCGATATGGCTGATGAGGCTACTGTTCAACAGGTCCGTCACACCATGGGTCTTGATAAGCCAATTCCAGAGCAGTACGCAAACTGGTTTGTAAAAATGCTTGGTGGAGATTTTGGAACTTCTTACACTCAGAAGCGACCTGTCATTGCACTTCTGACTAAGGCTTTGGGAGTTACGCTACGCTTAGCAGTGTTTGCGTATCTTTTTGCCATAGTATTTGGTCTTTTGATGGGTATTCTCGCCGCAGTAAACCATGGCAAATGGCTTGATAGAACACTTATGTCAGCTGCAATCTTTGGTATTTCTGCTCCATCATTTTGGGTGGCATTAGTACTGCAGATTATTTTTGCTTTGACGCTCAAGTGGTTCCCACTCTCTGGCGTTAAAACTCCTTCCGCGTACGTTCTTCCTGTTATTGCATTGGGCTCTCGTTATGCAGCAAGTATTGCCCGCGTTACCAGGACCAGTATGCTGGATGTATTAAACCAGGACTACATCAGAACTGCTGAAGCTAAGGGCTTAAAGCGCTCTGCTATTGTTTTGAAGCATGCGCTCAGAAATGCTCTGATTCCCATTATTACTATTGCTGGATCTCAGCTGGGAGATATCCTTACTGGTTCCATCATCATTGAGCAGATCTTTAATATGAACGGTATGGGTAAGCTGCTTATCGATGCAATTAATGCTCGTGACCTGCCGCTGATTCAGGGTAGTGTCATGTATGTGGCAATTATCTGCGTTGTGATTTATTTGCTTGTTGATATTTTGTACGCGGTAGTTGATCCACGCATTCGTCTTGGAGAGGAGGCATCAGAGTAATGGCTTTGTTTACGAGTGACAAAAATAGCGAGAAGGTCCAAAAGACTGAAGCTGTACTTGAGGATGCCGCCAAGGCTCAAGAAGAGGAGCAGGCTGCCACTAAAAAGGTTCGTGCTCAGAGCTACTGGCAGGTTAGCTGGAACATTTTTAAGAGGAACAAACTGGGCATGATCTGCTTAGGCATTGTTTTGGCCCTTGCGATTATTGCAATTCTTGCTCCTGTGATTGCTCCTTACAGCTACAAGGATCAAAACCTTGCAATTCAGAATCAAAATCCAACGTTTGCACATCTGCTTGGCACCGATGAGTACGGCAGAGATATTCTTTCTCGTATTATTTACGGCTGTCAGATTTCTCTGTCTGTTGGTATTATTTCGCAGGCTATTGCTCTCTTTATTGGCTTTGTTGCGGGAGTTGCAGCCGGATATTATGGCCGTTGGGTTGATGCAGTTGTTTCCTTTATCATTCAGGTTTTCTCCAGCTTCCCATTCTTGCTTTTTGCAATTTTGATTATGTTTGTTATGGGCCCAGGTCTTATTAACCTCTATATTGCACTGGGTCTTCTGATGTGGACAACTACGGCAAGGCTGATTCGAGGCGACGTCATGCGCCTGAAGAATTCTGAATACATTCAGTCTTGTATTTTGTCTGGTGGTAACAGCTTCCGCATCATCATGAAACATCTCTTGCCTAACTGCATGTCAACGCTGATCGTTGTTTCTACCCTGGGTATTCCAAGTGCAATTCTTTCTGAGGCAACACTTTCGTTCTTGGGATTGGGCGTTCAGCCACCTGATGCAAGCTGGGGTCAAATGATTGCAGCTTCTCAGCCATTCCTTGAATCACAGCCTATCTACAGTATTGCTCCAGGTATTGTCATCATCATTACGGTTATGTCCTTCAACTTGCTTGGCGACGCCCTTCGCGACGCCCTTGATCCAAAGATGCGTTCTTAGAAAGGAGGTTACGTTTATGGCAGAAAATACAGATGCTCTTGCACAAGAGAGTGATCAGACAAAAGAAACCAAAGATGCATTATTTGAGCACGTCATTGAGGGTCCAAACGGTCAGTCTGTGCAATTTTGCAGCCTTGAAGAGCGCCTCCTTGCACAAGAGACCGCTCAAAAGGAGCGAGAAGAGCAGTGCAAGAAAAACGTTCTTCTCGATGTCAATCATCTTGATGTCACGCTCTTTACCGAAGATGGCGCACTTCCTGCAGTAAGTGACCTCTCGTTTATTATGCGTAAAGGCGAGACTCTTGCGGTAGTAGGAGAGTCTGGCTGCGGTAAGTCCATGACGGCATTGTCAGTCATGGGATTGCTGCCTACACCTCCTGCGCAGATTACTGGTGGAGAAATTATTTTTGAGGGAACTGATTTAACGCAGCTTCCTCGTGGTGGCATGCGTGACTTCCGCGGTAATCGCATTGGTATGATTTTCCAGGAGCCCATGACCTCCTTGAATCCTGTCATGAAATCTGGTCTTCAGATTCGTGAGGGTATCCTTGTTCATAATCCCAACATGAGCAAACAGGAGGCAGATCAGAAGGCCCTTGATATGATCAAGCTGGTGGGTATTCCTGCACCAGAGAAGGTCTTCTCGTCATATCCACATGAGCTTTCTGGTGGTATGCGCCAGCGTGTCATGATTGCTATGGCACTTGCCTGCCAGCCATCACTGCTTATCTGCGATGAGCCAACAACCGCTCTTGACGTAACGGTTCAGGCACAGATTCTGCAGATTATCGATCGCATGAAGCAAGATTTGGGCACCGCTGTCATGTTGATTACACATGACATGGGCGTTGTTTCCGAGATGGCTGACTGGGTTCTTGTCATGTACGCTGGTCATCGTGTTGAGTATGCGCAGTCTGCAGAGCTCTTTACTAACCCTCTGCACCCTTATGCTCAGGGCTTGATTGCGTCCATTCCATCGTTTGACGAGCGCACCAAGGAACTCTATGCAATTCCTGGTAGCGTTCCTATGCTTTCTCATATGCCTTCTGGCTGCCCGTTCCATCCACGTTGTCCGTTTGCTAAGGACATTTGTAAGAAGCGTCGTCCTGGCTTGACTGCTGTTGGTGAAGACAATTGCCATACCGTCAGCTGTTGGAAATACACTGATGAGTGGGGTGAGTAGTCATGGCAGAAGAGAAGAACACAGACGTCAAGGACCTTTCTGGCGAGAAAACCATCTTGTCCGTAAAGAATTTGGTCAAGCGATTCCCCATCAAAAACGGAGTTTTTGGTCGTTCTAACGCTTCCGTTCATGCTGTTGAGGATGTTTCTTTTGAGCTCAGGCGCAAAGAGACCCTGGCCATTGTTGGTGAGTCTGGCTGCGGAAAGTCTACAACAGGCAAGTGCGTACTGCGTCTCACCGAGCCAACCTCTGGTACGGTTGAGCTTGATGGGGAAGATTTCACCTCACTTAAGGGAGAGGATCTTAAGCGTGCTCGTCAGAAGATGAAGCTTATCTTCCAGGATCCTTACAGCTCACTGAACCCTCGCATGACGGTCATGGATATTATTGGCGAGCCTATTGATATTGCAGGCACCTATAAGACAAAGGCAGAGCGTGATGCTCGCATTGAAGAGGTTATGGAGGAAGTTGGCCTTAACCTTGAGTTCAAGTACCGCTACCCTCATGAGTTCTCGGGCGGTCAGCGCCAGCGTATTGGTATTGCTCGCGCTATTGTGCTTGAACCAGAGATTGTTGTCTGCGATGAGCCTGTTTCTGCTTTGGACGTTTCTGTTCAGGCAAAGGTAATCAATCTGCTTGAAGAGCTTCAGAAGGACCACGGTCTGGCCTATATCTTTATCAGCCATGATCTTTCCGTTGTTCGCCACATTGCAGATACTGTTATGGTCATGTACCTGGGCCACCAGATGGAGTTTGCTACTAAAGACGCCCTCTTTGAGCGTCCTTTGCACCCATACACTCAGGCACTTTTGGACGTTATTCCTCGTATTCGCCACGAGCGTATCCAGGAAA